>DATADG010000097.1:0-2240 GCA_036258655.1 Gemmatimonadales bacterium
AGCTAAAGAGACCTCGACGCCGGCAGGCCGCCGCCAGGTTCGCTGCGGCCTCGTGTTCGCTCATGCCCGACTCTAGAGAATCCGCCGCCTCCCTAACCGCCGCCGCGGTGTCCGCACCGACCTTCCGGTAGCGCTCCAGCGCATCGGGATCCAAGACGTAACGCAGGGGCGCGACCTCACTGGAGACGTCCAGTGCGCCCTCCAGCGAGAAGTCCGTTCCTAAAGGGGTGTCGCCAACCACTTGCCGGATGGCGGCCGCCTCGTCTTCGTACCAGGGATGCTCGATGACCTCGAAGTGGGGGGTTTGCTCTTCGCGCATCCGCAGGGCTTCAATGTTGTTGGTGAATATGTACTCTGCTTCAAGGGTGATGAGGACGTCCGCGACTCCCAGCGGAGATGCGTGGTCCACCCGGTTATCTCCTCCGTTGGTGTACCAGGCGAAGTTTGCGGGATGTCGCAACAAAAGTGCTCCGAGCTCCAGACGCTCGATCAATTCCCTGAGCCTCTGCTGCCTCAACTTCCGGCTCGTTGAACTACGAATCTCTTGGGGCATTCCACCACCTCCGCTAGGTCACTGGACGTTGACCGCTGCCGCAAGACAGGCTCACATCAAGTCAGTCGGCCCTGATTCGTGGCCGGCATCGTCAAGCCCGTCTCGCTGGGCGACTACGGCCGGTTTTCCGCCTCGCAGGATCGTGAGGGCGCCTAAGGGGAACAGCACTACCGACAGCAGCCCGGCTACCACCACGGCGGCGCCAGTCGCGGCGCTCAGTATGCCGAGCTGCATCCCGATCGCCGCGGTGGCAACGAGGAATGGAAGCGAGGTCGCCTGCAGCAGCCCCGCCGCGAGAGCGCCCCGGAGGCCGACCTGCGCCCGGTAGAGCAGCGCCGGCAGACCGCGGCTGAGGAGCAAGGCGAGCAGGAACACCGGCACCAGCGCGACCGCCGCCCCTCCGGAGAAGAGCGCGCGCACATCCAGCTGCATCCCACTGGTGACAAAAAAGAATGGGATAAAGACGCCAAAACCCACGGCCTCGAGCTTCCGGCGGAAGAAGGGGTGCGTCATCATCTCATCCCGGTCGACCAGCCGCAGGACCGTGCCGGCGATGAAGGCTCCCAGGATGACTTCGAGGCCCAACACTTGGGCGAGCCATGCGAGGCCGATAAGGAACAGCAAGGCGCCGCGAACCCGTATCTGGGCGCTCGAGTCCTGCAGCTTCCTGAGGGTAGAACTCACCCGTCCGAGGTGTTCAGCTTTGGCGAGTGCGACCCCGATGGCGGCTACCAGGAGGACGAATGCGGTGATCAAGAGCAGCGTAGATCCAACGCTGGTTCCTTCCCCGGAGAAGAACAGCGACAGCAGGATGACCGCGCCAAAATCGGCTATCGAAGAGCCGGCGATGACGAGCTGGCCCAGCGTGGTGCGACTTTGTCTGGCGTCAGCTAGCACCGGGACGACGATGCCCAGCGACGTGGCCGACAGCATGATCGCCACGAGCAGCGGCGACCGGACTATGCCGGTCGCGGCCAACCCGAGGGCGATTACGAACGCGACCATCAGGGACACAGCGAACCCGGCCCCGGTGCTCCGTAGCGCCCCACCCCCCAGCAAGCGGTTAAGGTCTATCTCGAGCCCGGCCAAGAACAGTAGGAACGCCAGCCCGATCAAGGACAGGATCTGTAGCGGATCGTCCACCTCGGCGATCCCGAGCACCTGAGGCCCAATCACGATGCCGGCCACTATCTCCAATACCACGGAAGGGAGACGCAAGGAGGGCGCGAGCCCCAGGCCGAGCGGCACCAGGAAGGCGACCGCCGCCACCATCAGTACCGCAGCGAGCGAGATCTCTGGCATCATGAGAGCATCCCCTGCAGTGTATGCTGCCGAGATCTCGGATCACACATGACCGTTCACCTCGACGAAGACCTTGACCGCACCCTTCTCCTCGGTCAGAAGACGGATCATCTCGTCGTAGTTCTCTAGGCCCTTTACGGGGTGGGTCAAGAGGCGCTCAAGCCAGCCCGGGTACTGTGCTTCTGCCAAAGCCATATCCTGCACGCCGCGCTCGAAGTAGGCGCGGTTGGCGTTAACGGAGCCTACCGCCACCTTGTTGCCCAGCACGAAGCCGAGCATGATGTGATCCCCTGGTACTTCGACCGTGCGATCCCCGCCGCTGATGCCGGTCAACACCAGCACGCCGTTCTTGCCCAGCGCCTCCATGCTCTCGAAGGCCACGATG
>DATADG010000098.1:0-2538 GCA_036258655.1 Gemmatimonadales bacterium
GCCTTGACTCCAAGAGCCAAGGCTTCACCATATTGTCCTGCGGTCAGATGCGGACGCATCAGGTCACGCACCTGTCCTGCAGCCGCGTCGGTGACAATTCCCTCGAGCCCCTGCCCGACCTCAATGCGGATGTGGCCTGAATTGGGATCACCCTCGCGCCGCGGCACTAGCAGCAGCACCAGGCCGGCATTCCGCCGTGGATCACCGATCTCGGCCGCGCGTCCTATCTTCCATTTACGTCCGATGGCCAGCGCAACTTCCGCGGCATCGCGGTCCCCGATGGAGGGGAGGGTTACCACCGCGACCTCCGCGCCGGTTGCCCCCCGCAAACGCCTGATCAAATCCTCCATCTCTCCGGCTCTTGCCGGATCGATTACCGATGCGAAGTCGTTGACATGGCCAACCGGTTGCGCCGGAACCAGTGTGTCCACGCTCGCCCGCTGGGCAGCGAGTCGCGACGGATCCACGACTACAGCAAGCATGGTAAGTTGAAGCGCCGCCAGGAGGGCGATAGCTTTCGGCGGTGCCCCGATCACTCGACGTCCTGCTGCTGGCCAGTTCATTCCTCTCCAACGTCGTAGGTATCGCCGGTCTCGTCGTACTGGCAGTCGCCGGTTGCGAGAGCGAGCGCAAAATTGCAGTGCGGGTCTCGATACCCAATGCGGACTCCATCGAGACTCCGGCAGCTGGAGTAGGTGTCGTCGCGCTGCCATATGACCGCGACAGCGTGATTGCCAGTCTCGAGTCGCGGGCCCGCACGCCCCGGCCCCATACCGCCGCGCTGGAGAGCCTCTTCGCCCAGTTCCGGGGGCCGTTCACCGCCTACACCAACGTGTCTCTCGTGGCCTCGAACCTTCGAGATTCACTGGAGAGCTTGCGAGGCTCGCTTGATGCGACTCCCTCCGCCTCAGCGGAGCGCCGCTCTCTATCAGAGCGGGTCGAACGCTGGTCCGATTCACTCACCGAGCTGGAGCGGCGCATCACTCGGGCCCGCGCAGAGCTGGACCGCGCGCGCTCACTCTTTGTGAATCGGAGCGATACGCTGCGGGCCGCGGTACGCCGTTGGGAAGATAGCACCTACAAGGGCTATGACAGCATCGTCGAGCGGCTGGCACGCGCAACAGGACGAGAGCCCACAACGGATACGACCAACCAGACCGGCTGGGCTCGACTTACGCTGCTGCCAGGGCGTTGGTGGCTGTACGCACGCGCCTGGGATCCTACTGACCCCAATGCGGAGTGGTATTGGAACTTGCCGGTGGAAGACGACACCATGCTGCTGTCGAGCCGCACCGGCCGGCGACGGCCGCGGTACTGAAGAGGTAGGTATGCTCAGTCGAGAGATCCTTCAATTACTCCGGCCTCTTCCGATAACGACCCTGCTCATCCTGGGGTTTGGGGCCGCTCCGGTTACGGCGCAAACCACGTCGGCACCCTTGGATATGCGAAGTAAAGGCTCGGCCAAGGCACCGGTGACGGTCTACGAGATGTCAGACTTCCAGTGTCCTTACTGCCGGCAGTTTGCTCTGGAAACGTTCCCTCAGCTCGAGCGAGAGTTCATTCGGACCGGAAAAGTCCGCTGGGTCTTCATCAATTTTCCCCTCACCAGCATCCACCAGCACGCCTCGGCGGCGGCTGAAGTGGCGTTCTGTGCCGGACGGCAGCAGAGCTTCTGGCGGGTGCATGATCTGCTGTTTCAGCATCAGAAGACCTGGGCGCCCCTCAAGGAGGCGGGCCCATTCTTTGTGTCTCTGGCGGACTCGGCCAAGCTGTCGAAGCCTGCCCTGCTGGAGTGTCTGAAATCACCGGCGACCCGGGAGAGCGTTCGTGCGGACGCGGAAGGGGCCGCGCGCTCGGGAGCGACCAGTACCCCAACCTTCTACATCGAAGGCGGTCTGCTGGAAGGCGCGCAGCCGGTCGACGTATTCAGGCAGGTGCTGGACTCGGTCTATCGGGAGAAGAAGGCGGCAAGCCGGGATAGCACGAAACGATAGCCTACTGCAACGAGAGGAACACGTCGTAAAGCGCATGCGTCCACGTGGCGATGCCGAACCCGCGCAGGACGTACAGCGCGCTAAAGAGCAGTCCTGCAATAGCCCGAAAGGTGAACGACGCCAGCACGAAGGTGTCGCCGTAGGGCCCCAGGTAGTGAAACGCGGAAAAGATTACTGCGCCGATCACGACGGCGAGAACGCTGGCCCGAGTGGATGACCAGCGGAAAACCCTGGTGCCTATCAGCACCAGTCCGGACACCAGTAACACGCGGAACAGCAGCTCCTCGTAGATACCGGCACCAAGAGAAATCATGAGCTGTGTGGCAAGGCTCCAATCCTCCGGAAGCGACCTCATGCCTCCATCGGACGCAGCCAGGATCACAAGAGAGGGGAGCAACAGCTCCGTGAGAGTTCCGGCAACGACGCCGAACAGGAGGGCGTAGACGATCGCCTCCCCCGCCATACCGAGGAAATACCCGGGCCGGATTCGTCCGCTTCGTTCCAGGTCTCTCCAGACCACAACTGCACCTCCTCCCACGAGGAC
>DATADG010000099.1:0-3502 GCA_036258655.1 Gemmatimonadales bacterium
CCAGGGTAATACAGAGTCCTAATCTCATAAGAGATCCTGAATAGGAAGTGAGAGCGGCAGGCGAGTGTCAGCGTCTCTACGACCGCGGCAGCCGAACCGTTTCAGCGCACATAGACGGTTACGGGTGAGCATTGTCACATCCGAAAGGCCGGCGATGAGCGATCATCGGCCACGACTCGTAGAGACAGCAATTCCCAGGAGGCATTCGTGGCAGTCAAGAAAAAGAAGAGATCCTGGTCCGGCGGCAAGAAAAATGGAAAGGCCGCAGGTCAGGCAACGGCGGAGGCCCACCGCAAACTGCAGCGTGAGGCCGAAGCTCGCCGGAAGGACAAGCCGGAATCCAAGAAAGAAGGTGCAGTCCAGGCAGGTCCGAGGCGGTATCCGGAAACACCACTTCCCAAACAACATCTCAGGAAGCCGGGGCTGGAGTCCGAGCTGGAGCCCCGTCCCCACTATCTGGCGCCGGAATACCGCGGCTCTGGTAAGCTCGAAGGAATGGTCGCCCTGATCACGGGCGCCGACTCAGGCATTGGGCGGGCGGTGGCAGTTCTGTATGCCCGTGAAGGTGCCGACGTGGCAATCGTGTACCTGAGCGAGCACGAGGATGCCGAGGAGACCCGCCGCGCCGTAGAAAACGAGGGGCGGCGAGCCGTGCTGATCCCCGGGGACGTAACTGATCCTGCCTTTTGTCGGGAAGCGGTTGAGACTGCCGTCCGGCAGCTGGGGCGGCTCGATATCCTGGTAAATAATGCCGCCTTCCAGGAGCACGCCCAGTCTCTGGAAGACATATCCGAGGAGCAGCTGGACCGAACCTTCAAGACGAACATCTACGGGTACTTCTACATGGCGAAGGCAGCCCTGCCCCATCTCAAGGAAGGCAGTTCCATCGTCAACAGCGGCTCGGTCACTGGGATCCAGGGAAGTAAGGAGCTGCTTGACTACTCCGCCACCAAAGGGGCCATTCACGCTTTCACCAAGTCGCTGGCCCAGAATCTGGTTGACAAGGGCATCCGGGTGAATTGTGTAGCTCCCGGCCCGGTCTGGACACCGCTCAATCCCGCGGACGTAGAGCCCGAAAAGGTGGCGGAGTTCGGAGGTAAGGTGCCTATGAAGCGGCCGGCCCAGCCGGAGGAAGTTGCCCCGGCCTACGTTTTCCTGGCAGCGCCGGCCTGCTCCAGCTACATCAGCGGGGAGGTCCTTCCGATCCTGGGAGGGGAAACCACGGGGTAAGCGCGACGAAAACTTCCGCATATACATCAGATACCTGACCGGAGCGCGGGGCTCCGGGCCTGAGGCATTTTTTTGCGGGAGTTTTCGTATGACCCATGGATGGCTTCGTCGGCTGTGGTCCGGTGGTGTCGGATTAGCCTTTGCCCTTGGTCTTCTGACCGCGGGATTCCTCCACCTTCCCTACCAGTCAGAGGCGCAGCAGCAAACGGGGACGCTGAGTGGCGTCTCAACCGAGACTCCGGCCCTCCCCCCAGCCGCCGCTTCGCTCCAGACCCTGAGCGAAGCCTTCGCCTCGGTAGCCGAACTGGTCAAACCCAGCGTGGTCTACATCAAATCCGGGCGCAGGGCGGAGCTGAACCGCGAGTTGCCGCGGATGCAGGTCCCTCCCGGGTTTGAGCGTTTCTTCCGTGATTTCCCGCCGTTTCAGCAAGAGCCTCGGTTTCAGGAGGGGTCGGGCTCCGGATTTATCGTCTCAAAAGATGGCTACATCCTGACCAACAACCACGTGGTGGATGGCTCGGATCAGGTGACGGTCAGGCTGTTGGATCGTCGTGAGTTCAAGGCCAAGATCATCGGCACCGATCCCAACACCGACCTGGCCGTGCTCAAGATCGACGCGAAGAATCTGGTGCCGGCCCCGCTGGGCAGCAGCGACGCGGCTCGAGTGGGCGAGTGGGTGCTCGCAGTGGGCAACCCCCTGGGTGAGAATCTGACATTCACCGTCACCTCGGGCATCATCAGCGCCAAGGGCCGCACCCTGGCTCTCCCTGGCCAGTCGGAGCGCAGCATTCAGGACTTCATCCAGACCGACGCGGCTATCAACCCAGGTAATTCCGGTGGGCCTCTCGTCAGCATGCGAGGACAAGTCATCGGGGTTAACTCGGCGATCGCGAGCCAGACGGGGTTCTACTCCGGCTACGGTTTCGCCATCCCCATTGACCTGGCCCGGAAAGTCATGGACCAGCTCATCTCCAGTGGAAGGGTACATCGTGCGGCGCTCGGCATCACGGTCCAGAACGCCACCGCCAACGACGCTGCATACGTCGGATTGCCGGATATCCGCGGTGTCCTGGTTCAGGACTTCACCGAGGACTCGCCGGCTCGGAAAGCAGGCATCCAGCCAGGAGACATCATCATCTCGGTGGATGGCAAGCCGGTCGAGTACGTCGGCCAGCTGCAGCAGCAGGTTGGATTCCGGAAGCCGGGGGAGAAGGTCAAAGTCCAGGTCGCCCGGAAGGGCGGCGTGAGAAAGACCTATGACGTGCCTCTCCAAGAGGTGACGTCTCCGCGCGAGCTGGCGCGCGGCAACACAGGATCGGACGATGCCGGCACGAGCGAGGAGGGCGAGGCTACAATCGATCTCCTCGGTCTGACGGTGCAGCCCCTAGACCAGAACGCCGTCCAGCAGCTCGAGCTCGAGGCCGACCAGCGTGGGGTCCTGGTCACCAGGGTCACCCCTGGCGGGCCGGCTTACGGTGAGGTGGCGGAGCCCGGCAGGGGCGGACCTGATATCATCCTCGAGCTGGAAGGCAAGCCGGTGAGAACTCCAACCGAGCTGAAGCAGGCACTCAGGCAGTACAAGGCCGGGGACATCGTAAGTCTGAGGATCTATAATCCCCAGGCCAAGGCCCGGCGGATCGAACGAATCCGGTTGGGCGACTCATAGTCATTGCGAAAGACGCGAACGCCTCCGAAGCAATCCAGGGATGGACATGAAGAGAGCGCGCGGCCATAGGCATGGTCGCGCGCTCACTTCATATTCCCGGTGACCTCACGCTCCGGACGGCCGCATGGGTGAAACTGTGAATCCGTTTGCCGCACTATCTCTGATCGTTGCTCCGGCGGTACTTACCAACGCCTCTTCCATCCTGGTGCTCAGTACCAGCAACCGGCTGGCTCGAGCGATCGACCGGGCCCGAACCCTGGCGGCACAACTCGAGTTGCCCAGTGGCATACCTGGTCGTTTTACCGGCCTGAGGCTCAAAGAGTTAGCCAGCTCGGAGCAACGTGCCCTGATGCTGTTGAATGCCCTTCGCCTGTTTTATGCCTCGCTAGGCGCGTTCGCCGGCGCCGCGCTTACCTCGCTCGTCGGGGCGGCGCTCTCTGAGGGCGAGTACCAGACCCTGTCCGCAACGGTGGAGGCGGTCGCGGTCGCGGCGGGCGTCATCGGCGTGGCCGGCCTGTTACTCGGCTGTGTCCTCCTGCTGCGGGAGACCCGGCTGGCGGTATTAGTGGTCAGTGAGGAAGCCACGCTGCTTCGGGAGCATTTCGC
>DATADG010000100.1:0-4287 GCA_036258655.1 Gemmatimonadales bacterium
GCTATAGATCTGCTGTGGCCGATGCGGCCGCCCCGGCTCGGCCTTGAAGAAGTAGAGTCCCCGCCCGTGGGTGACGTTCCCGTAGTACTCCACCGTGAAGCGAACGGTGTCCCGGAAGGCCGCGGCTCGGGGAAGGCGAACGACCAGTGTGTCCCCCGGACGCCGGTATCGTAAGGACGGTCGGATGGGCGGACGGGCGGAGGAGCGAACAGGCACACATCGTCCGCCCCGCTGCTGGCAGTCCGCTGTCACCTTTCGTACGGCCAGCTGGCCTCCCATGTCCAACACCACAGAGTCAAGCCGAGGCCGAAGGGATACGACGGTGATGGTGACCTTCCCGTCGAATGCGGTCTTGTCCCAATCGAAGTTGCCGACCTCGATGCGCTGGTGGATCAGGTCGTAATCGTGCGAGGGAGTGTCACGCCCGCTTAGAATGCGTTCGGCGTTCGTTTGCTGGGCGGAGAGAGAGACTGCGAGACTCAGCAGGAGTATGGCTGTCATCCTGGCCAGTGCATCGTTCCGAATGTTTCTCTGTCGCAACCAGATGTAGTTTCGTCAATCAATACAGCACCGTCAGGCCTCGCCGCACAGGAGACCATATCAGGTGAAAGATTCCACGGGTGGAACTTTCTTCGACCTGCGGGACACGGCCGCGCTGAAGGCGCTTGGTATCCTGGCTATCGTCCTTCACAATCTGTATCACCAGTTGCCCTCCGCGGTCAACGAGAACGAGTTCAGTTTTGACCCCCGGCGCTTCGAGCAGTTTTTGGCCACTGTGGTAGAGCCGCGCCAGACCGTGCAAGCGACGTTCTCCTTTCTCGGACACTTCGGGGTTCAGCTCTTCATCTTTCTCTCAGCCTATGGTCTTGCACTCAAACATTGGACGACGTCGTCCTGGAGCGCCTTCGTCTGGGGCAGAGTAAAGAAAATCTACCCGACGTTTCTCCTGTCGCTGGCCACTCTATTGCTGCTGCAGACCATACAAGACGGTCCCGCTCGGGTCTGGGCTTACCTTCTGCGACAGGGCGACGAGCTGCTGTTGACTACCCTGGCAGTGCAGAATCTGATTCCGGGAATGGGCCTGCCCCCGGTTGGACCGTGGTGGTTCCTGCCCTTCATCATCCAGTTCTACTGCCTTTGGCCGGCGCTGGCGGCATTATCCCGGCGCTTTGCAGGGCCGGGGTTGGCTGCGATTGCGGTGGCCGGCCTGGCCCTGTCGCTGGCTTTTCAATGGTCGCTCGGCAGGACATTAGGAATCAACCTGCTCACCACCCCACTGGGCCACCTGCCTGAGCTCTGCCTGGGCGTCGCCTGTGCCCGGTACGGGTTCCAAGTGAACCTCGGGACCGCGATTGTGGCTGCGGTGTTCTTCATCCTTGGGAACATGTACGCCTCGCTTTGGCTGCTGACTTTCATCAGTGCCCTGGTGCTCCTGCTCTATGGGTACCAATTGACGGCCGGTGCGTTGCGCGAAAGACGGCTCCTCGAATTTCTTGCCCGAATATCCATGCCATTGTTCTTTGTGAACGGCTTCATGCGTGGTCCCTTCCTCATCGCCGCCCAGTCCGGCCTCTGGTACGTCGAGCTCGCGGTGGGTCTCTCCTTCGCCGTCACCTGTGCCGGTGTTGCCTACATCCTAACGCTCACGGAGCGGTCGCTCGTAACAGCCGTGCAGAAGCGCAACCGGACGAGGGAGCCGGCTTCAAGTCGCTTTATCTGAGATTCGCGGAGTTCATTCTTACACTGCTCCTGGGCCCGGACCAGACAAGGTTGGCCTCCAGCAGGTAATCGACCAGCAAGCGCTCATTCTCCGCCTGAGACCGGAGCGCGGCGACGACCTCCGGGTGCGCCGCCGAAATATCCTTCTGTTGGAGCGGATCCTGGATCGCGTCATAGAGTCCCGCCTTGCCGGTCCTGGGGTGCACAACCATGCTGAACCGGCCGTGCTCTCCAAAGGTCGATGTCCGGCGAGAGGCGGCAAACGGCCACCCACGCCGGCCTGCCCTCGCAAGGCTCGATCCCATCCAGTGGGTCGGCTCCCGAATGCCGAGCAAATCCGCCACGGTGGGCGCAATGTCGAGCAGGCTGGCCGGCTCGTCATGGCCGCCCCGCGGCAGCCGTGCATGGGCGCCGTGGATCACCAATGGCACCCAAACGGACTCGCGCCACCCGCTGTCTTGACCGGGGGTCCCGTGCTCGCCGAGATCGTAGCCATGGTCACCGGTGATCACTACCAGCGTGCGGGCGAACCATGGCTCCCTGCGCAGCACCTCGATGAACTCGCGCAGTACGTCATCGGTGTATCGCATGCTGTTACGGATAGCTACCGCGGGAGGAGAATTCGCATCCTGCACGAACTGCATCTCAATGTGACGCGAGCGGAAGGGCACGTGATTTGAGATCGAGATCACAGTCGCCATAAACGGCTGCCGTCCGCGACCAAGCTGGCGAATCCGCTCGGCCGCCCGGCGGAACACGGGACGGTCGGCTCCCTTGAGGTCGCCATAGTAGTGGAAATCGTCATACCACTGCTGCAGCCAGACCGTCTGATTGTCCCAGTCTGGATCGGTGCCAGTGAACAGCTCGGCTACATATCCGCGCCGCCGGAGCACCGTCGGTAGACAGTCCAGCGCAGTGTAGGTGTAGCTCACCATGATATCTTCACGACTGTGCGGTTTGATGGAGCACAGAGCGGCGATGAAACCGCTGATCGTGGGCGGCCCGAAGCTCAGGTGTCGGCGCCAGAAAGCGGAGGCGGTATCTCTTGCCAGTCTATCGAGGTGCGGCGTGGCCGAGCGTGGCACGTCGGGTCGCAGGAATCCGGTGTTCCACCCCCGGAACGTCTCCAATTGGATGAAGATGACGTTCCATAGTGCCCCGACATTGGGTTCGGACGGCGCCAACGGTACTCGCACGAGGGGTCGCCGGGGGTCCGGAAAGTGCCAGGTTGTGTCACCGCTTTGCTGGAACCACGCCGACTGATAATCCCGCGCGAGGGCGTCAAACCGGGGAGGCCGAACCCCTCGCGCCAGGCCTTTGCCAAGGTCGTAGTAGAGCGTGATGATCTCGGGGCGAACTCGCAGCTCTCGACTATCGCCGGGGTGTCTAAAACGGTCGATCAGGAGTGGAATCACCAGCGGGACGACACTGATCGTGAGCGCCACCGGCCAGGGCAGGGTCAAGGGCAGCGGCCTAGAGTGGATCACCCGCCGCCCGGCCCACCACAGCGCTGCGGGTACCACAGCGAGAATCACGAACGGCAGCCCTGGCCCTCCCGAGTCGTGCCGAATGATCTCGAGGATGTCCTCGCCCCATGCACTCACGTTGAAGTATGTCCGGACCAGGCCATATGTCAGGTGGATCCCCATAAACCGCATTATTTCATTGTCGAGATGGTCCAGCACGACGACGAGGATCAGGAGGCCGAGATGAATCCAGTGAATGTTCGTCGCAACTCCGGTGCGGACCGAACGGTTGCGCCAGACCAGCCAGAGCAGAATTACGGGCGTCGTGACCAGCATGACACCCAGGAGATTGTAGACCAGGGCGTACAACAGATATGGTATCCAACGCCCGACATAAGGCTCGCCGAGCGGCGTAGGCCGGGTGTAGAGCAGAACTTCCTGGAACGCCATTGCCAGCCACGCTAGTGCGGCTAGCCTGAGGGTGACTGTAAGGTGGTGTGACGGGTGGGCCTCGTTGGTAGGGCCCATGACCGCCTTAGAGCGGGAGTTCGTGCTGAGCGAGAGGAGCAAAGGTGAGACGGTGATGCCTGGTGGGGCCCTGCACGCGAAGTCCTTCCTGGTGCTCCTCGGTCCCATATCCGACGTTGGTGTGCCAGCCATACCCCGGATGGCGCGCGGCCAGGCGCTGCATTAGCCGGTCGCGGATCGTCTTCGCCAGAATAGCGGCGGCGGAAATCGACTGACAGCGGGCGTCTCCATCGATGAGCGCCTCGTGAGGGTAGCCGATCTCGGGCAGTGGGAGTCCGTCGATAATGATGCGGTAGGGCAACCCCGCGTTACGGCAGGCAGGGCACCCGGGAAGCGTTGGCAGCGGAGCCAGTTCGGAGCGACGGATCAGTCGCGTGATGGCCCGCCGCATGGCAATCGCGCTGGCCACCCGGATGTTGTAGCGATCGATCTCATGGGCCGAGGCAGCCCCGACTCCGAACGCTACCACCCGCTGCCGGATCTTCTCAGCCAACCGTACACGCACCGAGGCCGGCAGCATTTTGCTGTCTCTCAGTCCTCGCACCGCCTTGCAGCCGCTGGGAAAGACAACGGC
>DATADG010000101.1:0-4029 GCA_036258655.1 Gemmatimonadales bacterium
GCCTTCTTTCCCTCGACGATCGCCGCCAACCAGTGGAAGGACAGCCTCTACGCCTTACCCTGGTTCATCGATGTGGGCATGCTGTACTGGCGCACCGATCTGATGGACACGCCTCCGGCCACCTACGCGGACCTGGTGCGGGAGTCTCAGCGGGCGATGCGCGCGGGCCGCACCAGGTACGGTTACGTCTGGCAGGGGGCCCGCTACGAGGGTCTGGTTGCGAACTTCGTCGAGTACATTGGCGCGCACGGCGGCACCATCCTCGAAGGCGGCCGCGTCGTCCTGAACTCGAATGCAGGGCTTCGCGCGTTGCGCGAGATGCTGGGCCAGATCTATCAGGAGGAAGTGGTACCCAGCGCCGTACTCACCTGGCACGAGGAGGAGGTCCGCTTTGCCTTTCAGAATGGGGAAGCGGCGTTCATGCGGAACTGGCCCTACCCGGTTCCGCTGCTCCAGGACAGCGCGGAATCCAAGGTGGCCGGAAAATTCGCGGTCGCGCCCTTGCCTGCGGCGCCGGGAGGATCTCCTACGGCAACGATCGGTGGGGCGCAGCTCGCCATCAATCGCCGGACCGAGCACCCGGAGGCCGCCTGGGCGGTGATCGAATATCTCACGCAACCGGAGCAGATGCGCGAGCGCGCTCGAGTGGTGGGACAGTTCCCCACCCGGCATGGCGTCTACGATGATCCCGAGCTCGCGTCCGGCCTTGCCATACCTCCAGCGACGGTGCGGCGCATCGTCGAGCACGCGGTTCCGCGGCCGGTGACACCGGTCTACACCCAGCTGTCCGAGATCCTCCAGATCCACCTCCACCGCGCCCTCACCCGACAGTCCCAGCCGGCGACCGCATTGGCGCAGGCGCAGCTGGACATGCAGCGGCTGCTGAACCGGGTAGGGCTCGGAACTGGAGAGCCGGTTGCCCGGCGCTGAGACCCGAACCGGAATCGAGCGCCAGGAAGCGCGAATCGCCTGGTGGCTCGTGTCTCCCGCTCTCCTCACCATTCTGCTCGTTGCCCTGTTCCCACTGCTGTGGACTGTTTGGGAATCGCTGCATCTCCACGACCTCCGGATGCCCTGGCTGGGGCAGCCGTTTATCGGGCTGGATAACTATGTGGAGGCGTTCAGAGAACCGCGTTTCTGGGGCGCGCTCGGTCACACCGCCTTCTTTGCCGTTACCAGTGTCGGTCTCGAGCTTCTCCTGGGCCTGTGGTTTGCACTGGCACTGAATCGCGCTTTCCGCGGCCGCGGCCTGGTACGCGCCGCCGTGCTGATTCCCTGGGCCATTCCCACGGTTGTGTCGGCGCTGCTCTGGCGGTTCATGTTCGAGGGACAGTACGGAATCGCGAACACCGCCCTGGTGAAGCTGGGAGTGCTCGGCGAGCCGCTCGTCTGGCTGATCGATCCGGTCCTTGCCTGGGTGCCGATCATCCTGGCAGACGTATGGAAGACGACGCCGTTCGTCGCACTGTTGCTTCTGGCCGGGCTCCAGAACATCGATGCCTCCCTGTATGAGGCGGCCCGCATCGACGGTGCATCTGCCTGGCGCCAGTTCCGCTACATCACGTTACCGCTGCTCAAGCCCGCCATTCTCGTCGCGCTCATCTTCCGCACCCTGGATGCCTTCCGTGTGTTCGACCTGATCTACGCCTTGAGCGGCGGGGGCCCGGGCACCTCGACGGAGCCTATCGCGCTCTACACCTTCAACGCCCTGCTTCAGAACCTCCAGTTCGGCTATGGCTCGGCGCTATCGGTCATTGTCTTCCTGATCACCTTTGGTCTCGCCCTCGTGTATATCCGGTTTCTCGGAGCGGAGCTCACTGGAGCGCGGCGGTGAACGGGCGCAGGTGGTGGCCGTCGGTGGCGCTCACGATTCTCGTTATCGCCAGCGCCTTTCCGTTCTACTGGGCGGTCGTGGCTTCCTTCACTCCGGAAGCACGACTGTTCCAGGCACCTTCGCTCTTTCTCACCGAGCCGGTGCTGGACCATTATCGGGCGCTGTTCACCGAGCGGAACTTCTGGCTGCCGATCCGAAATTCGCTCGTCGTGGCCGGCACCACGACAGCCCTGTGCGTAGCCCTCGGCGCGCTGTGCGCATACGCTCTTGCCCGGCTGCAGTTCCCCGGCAAGGTGCCGCTCCTGGGCTTCATACTTGCCGCGGGGATGTTTCCCCAGATCTCGGTGGTGTCACCACTGTATCTGCTGTTGCGCGAGCTGCGACTGATCAATACCTATCCCGGACTGGTGCTTCCGTACCTCACGTTTGCCATGCCCCTCACGGTCTGGCTCCTGGTGGGCTTCTTTCGACAGCTTCCGGGCGAGCTGGAGGAAGCGGCCATGGTAGACGGCGCCGGACGGCTCCGGGCGTTCTGGGAAGTAATCGTTCCGCTGGCGCTTCCCGGTATTGCGACCACCGCGATCCTGACATTCGTGTACAGCTGGAACGAGTTTCTTTTCGCCTTGTCGTTCACCCTCGGTCCCGAGCGACAAACCGTGCCCGTGGCGATCGCGCTGTTTCGCGGCCAGTACCAGATCCCCTGGGGGCAAATTCTGGCAGCCGCCGTTGTGGCAACGCTGCCGGTGACACTGCTGGTGCTCGCGTTCCAGCGGCGGATCGTTCAGGGACTCACCGCCGGCGCAGTGAAGGGTTGACGATGGCTTCCGTCCGGATGGAAGGCGTGCAGAAGGTGTACCCCAATGGGCATGTTGCCGCCCACGGTCTCGATCTCGAAATCCGTGACGGTGAGTTCATGGTGCTGGTTGGCCCGTCCGGCTGCGGGAAGAGCACGGCACTTCGAATGATCGCGGGCTTGGAGACCCCGACGTCGGGGAAAGTTTTTATCGGGGACCAGGAGGTCACCCAGCTGCCGCCGCAGGCGCGTGACATTGCCATGGTCTTCCAGACCTATGCGCTCTACCCCCACATGACGGTGCGGGAGAACCTTGCGTTCGGGCTCCGGATGCGGGGCACCAGCAGGGACATCATCGATCGTCGGGTGGAGCAGGCTGCTCGCGCCCTGGCACTGGAGCAGGTGCTCGGCCGGAAGCCGGCGCAGCTCTCCGGCGGCCAGCGGCAGCGTGTGGCCCTGGGACGCGCGATCGTGCGCGAGCCGAAGGTGTTTCTCTTCGATGAGCCGCTTTCGAACCTTGACGCCAAGCTGCGGGTGGATACCCGAGCCGAGCTGGCGCGATTGCACCGGAGGCTCGGCGCAACCGTCGTGTACGTCACCCATGATCAGGAAGAGGCAATGACACTCGGCTGGCGGGTGGCGGTCATGCGGGATGGCTATCTCCAGCAGGTCGCGCCGCCGATGGAGCTCTACCGCAAGCCGGCCAATCAGTTCGTCGCCGGTTTTGTGGGATCACCGGCCATGAATTTCCTGCCCGGAGACATCGCTCCTAAAGGTGAGATTCAACGCCCCGGCACCACGCTCGGGGTTCGACCGCACGACATTGCCCTGGTGCCGCAGGGTTCCGGCGACCTGGACGCATGGGTGGACGTGGTGGAGCCCCGGGGTAGCGAGCTCCTGGTCTATTTGAGACTCGGAGCCACCGGGGACGGTACGCCGCTACGGGTAGTGGCTCCGCCGGATCCTCCGATCCAGGAAGAGCGGCACATCGGAGTAAAGTTCGATCGGGAAAAGCTGCACTGGTTCGACAACGAAAGTGGCCGCAGAATCGGTTAACGCCCGGGCAGCAATCAGCGGGCTTGCTTCAGATTGGAGAGCGCGAACTCCACCGCCAGATCCGTCGTATTCCACAGCTGGATGTCCGAGCTGGTCCCGTAGCGCACCGGCACTAGCTTGCCCCCTCGAATTTCGTAACTCCAGAGCTCGTTGTGCTCCAGCCCCGACGCATTCGCCGCGGTGAGCGTGCGCCCTAGCGCTGCTTCAAGGGCCTCCACCTGGTTTCCTTCCAACTGATTTGCCAGCCCCAGAAGCAAAAGGTTTACCTCCCGTCCCCATACTACCCTGGGTCCGTGGTAATGGTCCTTCCTGAACCGCTCCCAAATCTCGCGGGACGCATATGCGT
>DATADG010000102.1:0-8952 GCA_036258655.1 Gemmatimonadales bacterium
GCACCGGCTGCTACCAGTGACTCGAGAACGCGCTTGTTGCAGAGGCGCAGGTCTATCCGTGCGACCAGATCGGCGATGGAGTGGTACACTCCACCTTTCCGCCCGGCCAGAATCGATGCAATCGCGCCCTCCCCCACATTGCGAATTCCCCCCAGTCCGAACCGGATTCGACGTTCCCCAACAACGGTGAATTTGAATCCGGATTCATTTACGTCCGGCGGCAGGATCTCGAGATCCAGCTCGCGGGCCTCGTTGATGTACTGCACGACTTTATCAGTGTTACCTATCTCGGAGGACAGGAGGGCCGCCATGAACTCGGCGGGGTGGTGTGCTTTGAGCCACGCCGTCTGGTACGACAAGATCGAATAGGCAACCGAGTGCGATTTGTTGAAGCCATATCGACCGAAGGTCTCGATCTGGGCCGCCAAATCGTCCACCAGTTTGCCTGGGTGACCCAGCGCCCTGGCGCGTTCGCAAAACTTGCCCAGCTCCTTGCGGATCAACTCGGCGTCTTTTTTCCCTACCGCTTTTCGAAGGACATCGGCTTCTGCCAGAGTGAACCCTGCAAGTACGTTGGCAATGCGCATCACCTGCTCCTGGTAGGTGATGACGCCGTACGTTGGCTCGAGGATTTCGGTCAGTGACGGGTGAGGATACGTGACCCTTTCCTGGCCGAGTTTCCGGCGGATGAAGACAGTATGCATCCCGGCATCCAGCGGGCCTGGCCGCAGCAGGGCGTTGCTGGCCACAAGGTCGTCGAAGCGGTCGCATCGCATGGCGCGCAGCGTGTCCGTGGCCAGCGGCGATTCGAACTGGAATATGCCGGCCGTCCGGCCGTGCCGGAGCAGCTCATAAACTGCGGGATCGTCTAAAGGAAGAGCGTCCATGTCGGGAGCGGATCCATGCCGCTCGGTGATCATCGCTACCGCATCGTGTATGACCGTCAGTGTCTTGAGACCGAGTAGATCCATCTTGAGCATGCCGACCTGCTCCAACGCACCCATCTCGTACTGGGTGATGATCGACTCGTCTCCATCGATCGGTGTCCCGGCACCTCTTGTAGGCGCGGTGCACACCGGCACGTAGTCGGCCAGCGGTCCCGGTGCGATTACCACACCGGCAGCATGAACCGACATGTGGCGCGATATCCCCTCGATCCGCGAGCTGAGATCCAAGAGGCGTCGGTAGAGTGGGTTTCCCTTCACCAGATCCCGGAGCTCGTCGATCTTCTTTTCCGCCTCCTTGATGTTCAGACTGTAGGCCGGTCCGGATGGGATCAACTTCGTGATCCTATCGGCTTCGCCCGGCGGAATTCTGAGCACCCGGGCTACATCCTTCACCGCTGCTCGCGCCTTCATGGTCCCGAAGGTTACGATCTGACCGACGCTTTCCCGGCCGTAGCGCTCGCGAACGTAGTCAATGACCTCACCCCGTCGCTCGAAGCAGAAGTCGACGTCTATGTCGGGCATGGACACCCGATCGGGGTTCAGAAACCGCTCGAACAGGAGGTCGAACTTCAGCGGGCACACATTGGTGATGCCCAGAGTGTAGGCGACCAGGGAGCCAGCCACGGAACCGCGCCCGGGCCCCACCGGAATGCCGCGCTCCCGCGCGGCAGCGATGAAGTCCTGAACGATGAGGAAGTACCCGGCGTAGCCGGCGCGCTCGATGACGCCGAGCTCATAACTCAGCCGTTCCTGTACCGCCGGTGGGAGCGGAGAGCCGTACCGTCGCTCGGCTCCGCTGCTCGCGAGATGCCGAAGCAGCTCCTCATCCGACGCATACTGAGTCGGGCGGGGAAAGACCGGCAGAAAGTAGCGCTTCTCGAAATCGAACTCGCAGAGGTCGGCGACACGAGCGGTATTGGCCAGGGTCTCCGGTTGATCAGGAAACAACGCCTGCATCTCTGCTTCTGACTTGACGTATGATTCCTGTCCCAGAAAACGAAACCGCTTCGGGTCGTCGAGATCGCTTCCCGTGCCAATCGCCAGCAGCACGTCGTGAGACTCGGCGTCCTCCCGCCGGAGGTAATGGGCATCATTCGTGGCCACAACGCCGATCCCGAGCTCCCGCCCAAGGTGCAGCATGCCTTCGGCAACCTGTCGCTCCTCCGGTATGCCGTGCTGCTGAATCTCAAGCCAGAAGCCCTCCGGCCCGAAGGTCTGACTGAACCACTCCGCGCTGCCGCGAGCTTCGTCGAGTTTCCCTTGTCTGAGGTAAAGGGCGATCTCACCGGAGAGACAGGCCGCGAGACACACCAGCCCAGCGGAGTGCTGAGCCAGTACCTCTTTGTCGATCCTTGGCCGCCGATAAAAGCCCTCGATGAATCCTATCGATGTGAGCCGGACCAGGTTTCGGTAGCCTTCTCGGTTCCGGGCCAGCAGCACCAGATGGCTGTAGGGCGCCGGGGCCCATTGTGGTTTCTCCCGGAGGGTGCGGGACCCGAAGGCGAGATACGCCTCAAACCCAAGAATAGGTCGAACTTGATGGCGTTTGGCGTGGTCGTAGAAGGTCCACGCCGCATGCATGTTGCCGTGGTCGGTGACGGCCAGGCTGTCCATACCAAGCTTCCGGACCTGGGCCACAAGGTCCGGAATTCGGTTAGCCCCGTCCAGTAGGGAGTACTCGCTGTGGGTGTGGAGATGGACGAATGACATTATGGCTACTGTTGGATATGCACTATGGACTTGTCCGCCAAGCGACGCAGCCCGCAGCCATGATCCATAACCTCCTATCTTGCTCTCGATTCCAGTTCACGCCAGACCGCATCAAGCGGAACGCCGCGAGCCTGCAGCAGCACCAACAGATGGTAGAGCAGGTCTGCTGCCTCCGCTGCCAGCCGATCGTTGTCCTCTGAATGCGCCGCTACCACGACTTCAACCGCTTCCTCGCCGACCTTCTGTGAGACCTTCTTGAGACCGTCGGCCAGAAGCTGCGCTGTATATGATCCTGGCGGACGGAGGGCCGCTCGTGACTGGATTGTCGCTGCCAGTCGAGTGAGAAGATGCCCGCCGGCATCCTCCCCTTCCACCGGGTCGCCGGTTTGGCGCAACGCCCGGTTGAAACAGGTTCGGCTGCCGGTGTGGCATGCCGGTCCTTCCTGCTCTGCCCGATACAGCACGGCATCCCCGTCGCAGTCCAGCCGGATCTCGGTTACACGCTGAACATGCCCCGAGGTTTCGCCCTTCTGCCACAGGGTGCCACGGGATCTGCTGAAGTAGTGGGCCAGGCCGGTGGAGAGCGTGCGGTCGAGCGCGTCGCGGTTGGCGTAGGCGAGCATCAGAATGTCGCCGGAACGGCTCTCCTGGGTCACGACCGGCGCCAATCCGTCAGCACCAAACCTGACCGCCGACAGCCGATTGTTTTCGGACACGGGAAGGAAAGTACCGGCGGCTTGCATGATTGTCAAAAGCCGTTGCGGCACCTAGTTTTGCTAGCATCCACGCGGTTCTTCCGGTGTTCCGTTTCCCTGTTTCCGCTGCCGGTGGAGTGTTCGTAAGTGCGACGTGCGCGCTGGTTCTCAGTCATGCTGCCGGTCCTGGTGCTCGTGGGGTGCAGTGATGGCACCGGACCTGGAGATCCTCCGCTCGAGTGCTCCGTGGAAAGCGTACGGGCGCTCGCCGTGGGGGAGCATCGGATTATCGACCCGACAGTGGAAGGGGCTTGCGTTCGGCTGCCGGAAGCGGGCGCTGGAGGCGCCGAGCACCTGTACATTCCGCTCGCCACCGCCGGACAGGAGACCCCCGCCGGGGTCTTTTCCCCGTACTTGGTACGCAGTTTCCCCCCTGCGACTGCTGCGCCGCCGCCGGTATCCTCCCTGAACGTTTCATCCTTCCGCAGGCCGGCCCTGGCTCAAACGTTCCATGAGAGGCTCCGCGCGCGCGAGCGTGCACTGGTGCAGGGTGCTGCCCGCCCGACGTTCTCGCCGGGCAGCCTGCGGGTGTCCGCAGGATCCCCTCCAGTTGTTGGAGACCAGCGCACCTTCGATGTCTGCGCTACCACCGACTGCGACGATTTCGTTCAAGCCACCGCCACTGCCCGCTCCGTCGGACAGCGGGTGGCGATATTCGTGGATAACGGAGCCCCGGCCAACGGTTACACCACCGCCGACCTCGACCGGGTCCAAACATTGTTCGACCAGCGGTTGTACCCGATCGACACGGTGGCATTTGGCCGCGAATCGGACATCGACGAGAACGGTGTCGTGCTGGTCTTGCTGACGCAGTTGGTGAACGCCCTCAGTCCTGACTGCGATAGCACGGGCCAAGTGATCCTGGGGTATTTCTTCGGTGCGGATCTGCTGCCACGTGGGACCAATAACCCAGGCTCCAACGAGGCGGAGGTTTTCTTCGGGCTGGTTCCCGATCCCAACAACAGCGACTGTGCGATTTCAGTTGAAGAGGCCAATAGCCATCTTCCGGCAACCTTCATTCACGAGTTCCAGCACATGATCAACTTCAACCAGCATGTGCTGCTGCGTGGTGGACGCTCGGAAGATACCTGGCTTAACGAGGGACTCTCCCACTTCGCAGAGGAGCTCGGAGCACGGCAGATCCCGGACTCCGAATGTCCCAGCTCGACCTCCTGCGCTCAGGAGTTCCTCGTGGGTGATTTCCTCAACGCCTTCGGATACCTGGCCAATCCGGAAGAGTTCTTTCTCGTCATACCCGGAGATTCAACTGGCAAGTTGGAAGAGCGCGGCGCCAGCTGGCTTTTCGTTCGCTGGCTGGCTGATCACTTTGCGGCCAACACGCCCCTCGGGACCGATTTGACTCGTGCCCTGGTCGCGACCAATCAGACAGGGAGCGTCAATATCGCCGCCCGGACCGGCGTCGATTTTTCGACCCTCGTTGCGGAGTGGCAGCTGGCCAACTATCTGGATGATCTCCCCGGCTTTGTCCCTCAAGACCCGCGGCTGACATACAAGACCTGGAACTTCCGGTTTGCGGCCGACAGCAATCAGATGGCATTCCCTCTGGTGCCCGACGTAACCGACGGGGTCAACTACGATCAGGGTGGCACGTTGCGGGCCGGATCGGGCCGTCATGTCCGGGTGGTTCAGCCTGCGGGATCCGGGGCGGTAGATATCCAGCTCACCAGCGCGACCGGAGCGGCGTTGCCCAGGTCCATTGCCCCTCGGATCGCGCTGGTCCGGATTCGTTGAGCCGGATGGTCTTCTTTGAGATTGTGGCTACCATATTCGCCGGGTACGGCACGGCGTATCTGGCCAGCGACGACATTCGCTACATCACGCGTGCTGGTTTCGAAGAGACCCGTATCCTCAAGTCGCGTCAGCCGATTTCGCGGATGGTCCGGGACGCGTCAGTTGATCCGGCTGTCCGCCGATCCTTGTCGCTCGTGCTCCAGGCCCGGGACTATGCCGCCCGGCTTGGCCTGCAGGCCAAAGAGACCTACACGACGTATGCCGACGTGGGGCGGGACACATTGCTGCTGGTTCTGCAGGCTGCCCCCAAGGACTGTATCTGCCCTCACACATGGAAGTATCCCATCGTCGGGAGGATTCCCTATAAGGGATTCTTCGACACTGAAGCAGCGCGCCGGGAGGCCGCCCGCTTCGATGCTCGGGGGTATGACACGTATCTCCGACCCTCATCGGCGTTTTCTACCCTGGGGTGGTTCAACGATCCTTTGCTCTCCACCGCGCTGACCCGGGACTCGGTCGAGCTGGTTGCGACAGTGTTTCACGAGATTGCCCACAATACGCTCTATGTGAAAAGCGCGACGCCGTTCAACGAAAGCTTTGCCCACATGGTGGGGTACCGCGCCGCAGAGGCGTTCTTTCGAGAGCGGGGTGATACCGCGCGGGCACAACATGCGGCGAACCGCTGGCACGATGAAGTTGTGCTGGGCGACTACTATGCGGCATTAGTCGCGAGGCTCGAGTCGCTGTACGCCGAGAAGCCCGATGCTGCTGCCCTCGAAGCGGGGCGGCGCGAGGTCGCCGCCTGGGCACGGAGCCAGCTCCAGGGGCCGGTTGGCAACCGACTCCGCACCTTCCGCATCGGGCGCCTGACCGAGCGTCCCATCAACAATGCCCAGCTGATTGGCGCACGAATCTACCGCACACGGCTGGATCTGTTCCAGCAATGGTACGAGCAGCACGGTCGGGACATCGGTCAAAGTGTCCGTGCGCTGGAAGCGCTGATGACAGGCGTTCAGGGCGACAGCGCGTATCACCGACTCGAGAAAGCAGTCGGTCGGTAACGCACCGAGGACATCACCAACCGGAGACCTGCAATGGACTACCGGCTCCCGCGGCAGGAACAGCCCCGCTTGCTTCAAGAGTTGTCCGAGTTCCTTTCGATCCCGAGTGTCAGTGCCCTTCCGGCTCATGCAGCTGATTGTCGCCGTGCAGCAGAGTGGCTCAAGGTACACCTGACGAACTTGGGGTGTCCGGTCGTGCAGGTGATCGAGGGTCCCGGTCACCCAGTCGTCTGGGCCGAGGGTCCCAGGATCCCGGACAAACCGACACTGCTGGTCTATGGCCATTACGACGTGCAGCCACCAGACCCGCTCGACGAGTGGCTCTCCGCGCCATTTGCGCCCACGGTGCGCGACGGCAGACTCTACGCCCGTGGTGCTTCCGACGATAAGGGACAGCTCTTTTGTCTGCTGAAGGCCTACCAACGTGTCCTGGACACGCAAGGGCGACCTCCCCTCAACGTCCACTTCATCTTCGAAGGTGAAGAGGAGTGTGGTGGGAAGGTTATCTACGAGCTACTCAGGCGAGAGCCGGGGCGCACCCGGGCTGATGCCGCGCTGGTGTGCGACATGTCCTATTACGCGCCGGGGTGGCCCGCCGTGTACACCGCCCTTCGCGGGTTGTGCTACGCAGAGATAGCGGTTCGAACTCTCGAACGTGACCTCCATTCGGGCACCTATGGCGGCGTGGCACCAAACGCGCTTGAGACCCTGGCCCGAGTCTTATGTGAGCTGAAATCGTCCTCTGGGGAGATCCGAATCCCGGGGCTGTACGAGGCTGTTGTCCCCCCCTCGCCCGAAGAGCTCGACAGCTGGAAGCAGCTTCCCTTCGACCGAGAGGAGTTCATCCGGGGTGAAGTCACCGGCAAGACCCTCACGGGTCTGCCCGATCGAAGTGTGTTCGAGCGGGTCTGGGCGCTTCCGACATTCGAGATTCACGGGATCCGGGGAGGATTTATCGGAGAGGGTGCCAAGACAGTGATCCCGGCTCAGGCAACGGCAAAGGTCAGTTTACGACTGGTGCCAGGACAGGACTACGAAGAAGTCGGGCGGGCCCTGGTGCGTGCCGTGGCCGACGCTGCACCGGGATGGGCAGACGTCAAGGTGAACCTGCTGCATGGCGGCAATCCGGTCCAGGTAGACGTTACCGCCCCGGCATTCGAGATCCTGGACGAAGCATTTGAGCTGGTGACCGGCCGAAAAGCGGTGCACGTGCGTGCCGGCGGCTCCATTCCGATTGTCCCGGAGCTCGGCATGACTGGCGCCCCGGTCATCCTTACCGGTATTGGTCTTCCTGACGATGGCCTGCACTCGCCCAACGAAAAACTCGACCTCGACCAGCTCTGGAACGGCATCGAGATCTTCAGCCGGTTTTTCAGTTTATTTGCGGAGAAAGGAGCCTCGGCCCGGGCCTACTCTTCGTCCGGCGAGACCCGCTTGACCGGACCCGAGTAGCGGGCCTCCGTCCTCGCATGCAGCTCGTCCACCCCAATCAGCGCCCGTACTGAGGCAATGATTCCGGCGACCACATCATCAGCCCAGTAGGGATCCGGGCGCTCGCCGGGAGGCAGTCGGAGCGCACAGCTTTCCAGATATCGAATGGCGGTGGTGATCCACTCGGTCTGCGCCGAGGCTACGACCGCCCATGACCCGGTCGAGCGCAGCTCGAGCTCCTCCAGCTCCTTCAGGTGCTGCTCTACCCCTTCGATAACTGGTTTGGACCGCAGCCGGTCGGCGACCAGTGACAGAACAGTCCGCCGCTCGGTTTCCTGTGGTTCAGGCAGCGGCGCAAGGTAGTGCCGCTGGTCTGCCACCATCTCAGCCAGCCGGATACATACCGCCCGAATCGGGGGCATTAGCGCGCGAGGCGCCTCCCGGGACCAGCTGTCAGCCGCGCGGAGTATCTCCCTGATTCGCTGATCGGCCTGGGCCTCCGGGGGTGCCCGACGGGTCGAGTCAGTCATATCAGGGAGAAAAACCGATTGGCCTCTCAAAGGCAACGGGGGCAGGGACTCGCAGGCCGAAGGACCCTGCTATCGCTTCAATGACTGCTTGGCGGGTGTCAACCCAGACCGCCTCGGCGTTGGTGCGGCCCAACTCCATCGCCACGCTGGTCATAACGACATCGCGTATCCCGCAGGGGATGATGAGGTCGAAGTAGGACAGTTCGGTATTCACATTCAGGGCAAAGCCGTGATAAGTGACCCATTGCTTCACGTGGATTCCGATGCTGGCGATCTTCCGCCCTCGGGTCCAGACACCAGTCAGTCCTGGTATGGTGCCAGCCGGAATACCAAGTGTGTCGAGTGCCCGAACCAATCCTTCCTCGAGAGTGCGCAAATACCAGTGGAGATCCTGCCGGTGCTCGCGTAGGTCGAAGATGGGATAGCCGACCAGTTGCCCGGGCCCGTGGTAAGTCACATCTCCCCCCCGTTCCACCTCATGGACCTCGATGCCTCTCCGCGCCAGCTCCGCGCCTGATGTTTGGAGACTCTGCGCTCTGGTGGCGCGCCCCAGGGTTATCACCGGCTCATGCTCCACCAGAAGTAGAAGATCTTCTTCGAGCTCGCCCGCGAGCCGTTGGCGGGCAAGGCCGCGCTGTAGCTCCAGCACGGGTCCGTACGGCTGACGTCCCAGGTCCTGCACCAGGAGCCACCGGCTCATCGGGTTACTCCCCGCCGGCGTAACGAGCGGGACAAGGCCCAGGCAGTAACTCCGAAGAAGATCAGC
>DATADG010000103.1:0-1765 GCA_036258655.1 Gemmatimonadales bacterium
GAAATTCTGGGGTTGGTTGTGGATCCGGAACATCGCGGGCACGGGATAGGGCGCCAACTCGTTAATGCAGTCGAGGAATGGGCAACGGGCCGTGGGCTCACTCAGATGGCCGTGCGGAGTAGTGTTCTGCGCGCCGAATCACACCCCTTCTATGAACGCCTCGGATATGTGCGTGTGAAGACCCAGCACGCGTATCGCAAGCGGCTTTCCGAGCGTGGTGCCGTCTGACAATCGATGCAGCTGGCGGGCACCTCAGGTCTAAGGAGGGCGGTCTCCCCGACAGAAAAGATCCGGGCCCACCGCCCTTCACTGTGCAGCCAACAGGAGACCTGCCGAAGGAATCATATACCTAGGCGTTCGGGGCACCTGGAGCTGCATGCGACATGAGGACGACATCGTCTCGCACAGTCCAGCCCAGGTGCTTCCAGAATGCCCTGGCCGTCGCATTTTCGTGGCGGATCATGAGGTGACATTTCTCTATACCTGAGGCCCTGAGAGCCTCGATCGTGCGCTCGGCGAGCGCCCGACCGAGACCCTGACCTCGATGGGAGCGCGCTACAGCCAGGTGCTGCAGGTAGCCGCGCCTGCCATCGGTTCCCGCCAGGACTGCCCCGACCAGTACGTCGGCATCCCTGGCGACAAAGCAGAGGTGTGGATTCTGGGCCAGGTAGCTCAGCACCGCTTCGCGGTTATCGACGTCTCGAAGGGTGAGACCTTCGGTTGCCCGCCAGAGCGCCATCGCCTCCTCGTAGTCAGCCGGTTCAAATGGCGTGATGTCGACCATCATACGTCTCCGGCACACTCCTATAGACCGCGCCACATCTGCGGCGACTTGCCTGGCATGGACTCCCAAGTTCCTTTGACCGGGAGTCACTCCGTCCCGCGTCACCAGCCCTGGTTCGGGTATCCCGCTTCAACGAGCCGCAAGCTGCAGACCTGATTTTGCGTCCAACAGTCCGCAAACACTAGGCGCTGAACTGTGGGGTTCTACGGAGAGCTGCCGGAAAGGACGGCGGCGCGGGTGGTTGCGCTCGGTGAACGCCAGCGCTCGCGTCGGCTCTCCAGTACCAATCCACTTCCACATCTGCTTTCGTATATCATGACGGACGATCGACGCCCAACTGCATCGCACTCAACTGGAAGTATCGGCCCGGCAGCACCGGCCGACGATCCTGACCATGTGCTCCTGGAGCGCATGGCCCGGGGGGAGACTGGCGCCTTGGCCGTGCTCTACGACCGCCGGGCAGAGCGCGTGCATACCGTGGCGTACTGGATCGTGCGCGATGCCGATGAAGCCGAAGACGTGGTCGAGGAGACCTTTTGGCAGGCTTGGCGGACGGCCGGCCGCTATGACTCGCGGCGCTCCTCTGCCCTGACCTGGCTCCTGATGATCGCGAGGAGCCGGGCGCTGGATCGGCTGCGAACCCTCCGGCGGCGGACGGAGTGGGCTGCGGCTCCAGGAACGACGACCAGCGTGATCGAAGAGTTGCTCGCCCGCGGAACGCACGACCGCGGGGGTGATACCGAGGAGAGATTCCACGTGTCGGCCGCCCTCGGCGAGCTTCCCCCCGAGCAGCGGGAGGCAGTCGAGCTGGCGTTCTTTGCCGGACTGTCGCACTCGGAGATCGCGACGCGTATTTCCCAGCCGCTCGGGACGGTGAAGACCAGGATCCGCCTGGCCATGCAGAAGCTTCGGGAGAGACTGGACTTCCTCCGCGAGGATAGGTCATGATCGAGACACCGGATCATGAACAGCTGCGCGGCG
>DATADG010000104.1:0-2259 GCA_036258655.1 Gemmatimonadales bacterium
GGCTTCATTGACGTCATCTTCAACTCCGGGAACGGAATCGCTACGGTGGACGATGGCTGGTTCGAGCACGCAACCGACGGTCAGGTGCTCAGCGTGCCAGTCAAGATAGCGCCGCCAGAAGAAACGATCTGGTCGAAGGCCTTTGTGATGGAACGGGAACGGTACGACGGCGCGGACGTGTCTCATCTCATTCTGGCGCTGGGTGACCGACTCGATTGGAACCGTCTCATCGGCCGCTTCGGCCCCCACTGGCGGGTGCTCTTGGCGCACGTGGTGCTGTTCGGCTTCATCTTTCCCTCGGCGCGGTCCAAAGTCCCCGCGTGGGTCACCCAGGAGCTGGTTCGGCGGCTCGAGTCGGAGACCGCATCGCCCGACTCCACCGAGCCGGTTTGCTACGGAACGCTGCTCTCCTGGTCCCAGTATCTGGGCGACGTCCTCGGCGGCGCATTCCGGGACGCGCGTATTCGGCCCTACGGCAATCTGAGCGCGGAGGAAGTTGCCCGCTGGACGTCGGCCGAGAAGAGCTAACTCCGTTGCCTCCCTCTGTCCCTGCAGGCATATTCAGAACATGCGGGTCACCACCTGGACGGAATACAGTCTGATCATCTCGATTCATCTGGCCAAACGGAGCCGCCGAGGCGGCGGACCGGTGGCCGCGCGCGAGCTGGCTGATACGGAGCGGCTCCCGGCGGACTATGTCGAACAGATCCTGCTCCGACTCCGCCGGGCCGGCCTGGTGGAAAGCGTGCGGGGCGCCAAGGGCGGGTACTACCTGGCCAAGGACCCTTCCGCCATCTCGGTGCGCGATGTGATGGCCGCCTCCGAGCACCAGACCTTCGAGATCAACTGCGCCACTCATCCGGTCGACGCCGATCGATGTAACCCGGGACACACCTGCAGCATCCGGCCGGTCTGGCACGCGCTCCAGCAGCGGGTTGACGAGCTGCTCGCGAGCATTTCGCTAGCCGATCTGATGAAGCAGGAATCCGAGGTGCAGGAGCTGGTCGGGATCTCGTCCGCAAGCTGAGAATCTTCTGATTCGAGAGAGCCCGGCCGGAAGTGGCCGGGTTTTTTGTTTGGGGGACTGATGGAGACACGTCAGGGAGCAATCCAGCGGGAGCCGGAGCTCTGGGGCATGGTAGGCAATACTCCCTTGCTGCCGGTGAGGCTCGGGCGTGGGAGGGGACGACTGGACCTCAAGGCCGAATGGCTCAATCCCGGCGGCAGCGTGAAGGACCGGGCAGCACGGGCCATCCTCCGCGACGCGCTCTGCCGGGGGGAGCTTTCGGGCCGCAGGCTGCTGGACGCATCCAGCGGGAACACCGGCATCGCCTACGCCATGCTGGGAGCGGCGGCGGGAGTCGATGTCACCATCTGCCTGCCCGGCAATGCCAGCCCGGAACGCCGAGCCCTGCTGGAGATCTATGGCGCTGAGGTGATCCTGACCGACCGGATGGAGGGGACGGAAGGCGCCAGCCGCAGAGCCATCGAGATGGCCACCGAGCATCCCGAGCGCTACTACTTCGCCGACCAATACAGCAATCCAGCGAATATCCGGGCCCACCGGGAGACCACCGGTCCCGAGATCTGGGCGCAGACCAGGGGAAGGATCACCCACTTCGTCGCGGCAATGGGAACTACCGGAACCATGATGGGAACGGGAGGGTTCCTGAAGGAGATGAATCCTGACATCAGGCTGATCGGAGTGCAGCCCGATTCCCCATTTCACGGTCTCGAGGGGCTCAAGCACTTGGCCACGACATCGCAGCCACCCGCCATCTACGATAGGCGCCTCCCCGACATGGTTGCCGAAGTTGCAACCGAACGGGCGGACCGAACCGCCCGGCGTCTGGCGAGGGAGGCTGGGTACCACGTTGGCTGGTCGGCAGGAGCGGCGGTGGCGGTGGCGCTCGACATCCTCGAGCAGGAGCAGGATGCCTACGTGGTCGCGGTTGGCTGCGATAGTGGAGTCAGGTACCTGAGCGAGCCGCACCGGTGGAGAGAGCCGTGACGCTTCGTTTGAGTGGTTCGCTGCTCGATGAGCTTCGACGAGAGGCCGAACAGGCCTATCCCGCCGAATGCTGTGGAGTTCTGGGTGGACGCGGCGACCAGGTCAAAGAAGTAATCCGCCTGGTGCCGGTCACGAACCGGCGGACAGACGACCCGCATCGTTATCTGATCCTGCCCGACGATCTCCGGCGGATCACCGATGACCTGCGCCAGGCAGATCTGGAAGTGCTGGGGTTTTATCACTCCCAC
>DATADG010000105.1:0-10131 GCA_036258655.1 Gemmatimonadales bacterium
TCGTCGAGGTGGAACGGTGCTCCGTCTACCAGGACGCGAACGAAGCCAAGGGCCCGCAGGTTTTCTACCACGGCCGAATGGGTCAGTCGCGCGACCGGTGGCAAGGGGAAGCAGACCTGCACCCGGCCGCCGCCCTTGGCGACGATCTCATCGGCCGCGGCCTCTGGGGTATCGCGCCGAACCGGTCCACCGCATTTCCTGCAATAGCAGCGGCCGATGCGGGCCCAGAGCAAGCGAAGGTAGTCGTACACCTCGGTAGCAGTTCCGACCGTCGAGCGGCTGGAGACGACCGGGTTTCGCTGCTCGATCGCCACTGCGGGGGCCAAGCCTTCCAGGCGATCCACCTGCGGTTTCGGCATCCGATCGAGAAACTGCTTGGCGTAGGTGGACAGCGATTCGATATAACGGCGCTGCCCCTCCGCATACAGGGTGTCGAAGGCCAGGGTACTCTTGCCCGAGCCCGACGGTCCGGTCACCACGATGAGCGCGCGGTGCGGAAGGTCGACGCTGATGCCCCGCAGATTGTTCTGCCGGGCGTTGACGATTCGGATGAACGACTGGGGCATTTTTGAAAAGTAGGCGGTAGCAAGGCCAGGCGGTAAGGCGGTAGGCGCTCCTTCGCTTCGCTCAGGATGACACATTTCAGCCTTGCCGCCTTACCGCCTCTCCGCCGGTTCCGCTATTCTTCCGACCAATGCCCCGTCTCTTGACCCCCAAGCTGCTGCTGCGCGGCTTCGAGGTTTTCGCTGTTGCCTCCCTCATAGGCTTCGGGCTCACCCTCCTGTACGGCAACGACCTGTCCGCTTTTCTGCGGGCGCTGGGTCAGTTGCATTGGATCTGGGTACTGGCCGGGTTGGGTTTGGCATCTATGGACTGGATCGCGGGCGGTCTCCGACTCTGGGTCGTGGCGCGGCATGTCTTCCCGCGTCCTCCACTGAAGGGACTGATTCTGGCCGGAGGCATGGGCGCCTGGGCTGCGTATATCACGCCGCTCAACTCCGGCGCAGGGCCCATGACGATGTACACGATGCGACGGTATGGAGTGCCGCTGCCGGTGGCAGTTACCTCGACATTCATGAGCTTCGTGGCCACCGTCCTCTTCTTTGCCATCGCGGGCCCGCTCGCAATCTTTTTTGGGGCGGGACGATCGCTGGGACAGCGGGGTGACGTGCTCGGCCTCTCGCTGTACGACCTGTTTCTCGGCAGCCTCGTAATCGTGGCGGGCATCGGGGTCCTCATGGCCGCCGTGATGTTCTTTCCTCGGCTGTTTCGCGATCTCATTCACCGAGCTGCAATCGCCATCGGACGGCGGAGCCGGCGCGTAGGGGCCCGTCTCGAGAAGCTTCAGGCCGGGATCGACCAGGCTCATGAGAGTGTGGTGGCATTCAATAGCCCGCGTGGCTGGCTGGCCCTCTTCTGGGCCACGATTCTCTCCGGCCCATCCCATGCGAACAAGCTGCTGGCCGGGTACGTCGCACTCCGCGCGCTGGGTATTCATACCAACTTCGTGGACATCCTCCTGATTCAGACGCTGATCATGTTCCTGCTGTATTTCGCGCCTACTCCCGGTGCTTCGGGTGTCGGCGAGGTGCTCTCCGCAGCCGTGATGTCGTCCTACGTCCCCCGGGAGCTCACCCCGATCTACATTCTGATCTGGCGGTTGACGCTGAGCTATTTCACCATCGGCTTTGGGTTTTTGGTGTTCTCGACCTGGGTCCGCCGCGGCCTTCGCTCGGTGGTGGAGCCGGGGATCGCGGAGCCCGCCGGACTGCAACCATGACCGAGCAGGACGACGCCTTCGATCAGCGCTACGACTCTGCGCTGCTTCGACGGCTCCTGACCTATCTGCGGCCCTATCGCGGGCTGACAGCGCTTGCCGTGGTGCTGCTGCTGGCCGGAGCCGGGCTGGCGCTGGTGGGCCCGGCGCTTACCCAGCGGGCAATCGACGTTGCCATACCAGCCGGCAATACCGAATTGCTGGCGACGCTGGCGGCGCTATTCCTGGTGGCGCTGGTCCTGGACTTTGCGGTGGAGTATGGCCAGACCCTCCTTACCGCGTACATCGGCCAGCGGGTGATGTATGACCTCCGGATGCAGATCTTCGCCCATCTGCAGCGGCTCAGCATCAGCTTCTTCGATCGCCATCCAGTAGGACGGCTAATGACGCGGGTCACCTCGGATGTCGAGACGCTGAACGAGCTGTTCTCCTCCGGGGTTGTGACCGTGTTTGGAGATCTGTTCACGCTGCTCGCGATCATGGCCATGATGCTGATCATGGACTGGCAGCTGGCCCTGGTCACCTTCTCCGTTATTCCATTGGTCTGGCTGACCGCGACCGTGTTTCGTCGTCGCGTCCGTGAAGCATTTCGGGAGATCCGGCTCCGGCTCGCACGGCTCAACGCGTACCTTCAAGAGCGGCTTTCCGGCATGCGGGTCATCCAGCTGTTTGGGCGGGAGGAGGACTCGGCGGCGAAGTTCGCCGAACTGAACCGCGACCACCTCCAGGCACATCTGCGTTCCATTACGATCTACGCGGTTTTTTTCCCCGTAGTGGAGGTGTTGACCGCCATCGCAATGGCGCTGCTGCTGTACTACGGCGGGCTCAGGACGCTGAGTGGTAGCCTGACGGTCGGGGTGCTGGCTGCATTCATCCAGCTGACCCGCCGTTTCTTCCAGCCGCTGCAGGATCTTTCGGAGAAGTTCAATCTCCTGCAGAGCGCCATGGCTTCGTCGGAACGGGTTTTTACGCTGATTGACCAGCCAGTCACCGTGCTGGAGCCTATTTCACCAGTACACCTTCCGCGGCCAGCCCGGGGTGAAGTTCGCTTTGAGGGAGTCTGGTTCCGCTACAGTGCCGAGGGACCATGGGTGCTGCGCGACGTATCGTTCACCGCCCCGCCGGGTAAAACGATAGCGTTGGTTGGACATACCGGGGCGGGGAAGACCACGATCGTCAACCTGCTGCTCCGCTTCTACGACCCGGACCGCGGGCGGATCCTGGTGGACGGGACCGACATCCGGCAACTCGCCACGTCCGATTTGCGCTCTCTGATAGGCTTTGTTCAGCAGGACCTGTTCCTGTTTGCGGGGGACATTCTGCACAACCTGACCCTCGATGCCCCGATCTCACCCGAGGCAGCGAGACTGGCCGCGAATCGGGTGGGTGCGGACCGTTTCATCGAACGTCTGCCGGCAGGGTATCAGCACCGGCTCGGTGAGCGGGGGAGAAGCCTCAGCGTGGGAGAGCGCCAACTCCTGAGCTTCGCCCGGGCGCTGGCACTCGACCCCACCATCCTCGTGCTCGATGAAGCTACCAGCTCGGTGGACGCGCAGGCCGAGGGTCAAATCCAGCTTGCCATTGCAGAACTGATGGCCGGGCGCACCAGCATTGTGGTGGCGCACCGGCTCAGCACCATTCTCCATGCTGATGAGATCCTGGTCCTGCAGCACGGCGAGATCAAGGAGCGGGGTAGCCACCGCGAACTGCTAACCAAGCAGGGGCTGTACTACCGTCTCTATCAGCTCCAGCTCAGGGGACAAGAGGTTCGCAAGATCGCATAGCGTGGGTGTAGCTCTGCGTCATAAGCTTATTTTCGCTTGCCTCGTTAGAAACCGCCGGGTACGTTTCTGCCGATCGACTTATTCTCCGCGGGATCAATTGATGATCCAACTTGAAGTCGGTGGCGAGCGCTATGCTATCGCCGCCGGTGAAATAGCCATAGGATCCGCACCGGACAATCGTGTCGTTCTTGCCGGTGAAGGAGTACAGCCTCGCCATGCGGTGGTGCAGGCTACCCAGACGGGAACTGCCGCCATCCGGGCTGCCACTGCAGGGGCCGAGGTGCGTGTGAATGGTGTACGACTCGGGGCCGAACCCACGCCGCTGTTGCATGGAGACAAGATTGCCATCGGGGCGCATGAGCTCCGGGTGGTTGATTCCACCCGAGGTGGAAGCACTCAGCTGTTCGATTCCGGCGCCTTCGCCGACCTCACTCCACCCAAGAGCTCCAGGCCCGCCGCAGGCAGCACCGGAGGCCGCCTGGTGTGTCTCACCGACGGTCGGGAATACACCGTGGGCGAGAGTCCCCTGGCCCTGGGGCGAGATGCGGCGTCCGATGTGGTGGTCTCAGGAAATGAAGTGTCACGTCACCATGCCGAAATTCGATCGGACCCCGAGGGGTACCTCCTCGTGGACATGAGCGTGAACGGCACCTACGTGAATGGAGAGCGCATCACCGGGAGCCACCGGCTGGCGAGGGCGGACGTGATCCGGATCGGAAACGACGAGTTTCGATTCTATGCCGACGAGCGGAGAAAGCCGCTTGCTCCTGCTCCGGACGGCGTCGCTGCCGCGAGCGTACCTGCTGGAGCGGCGCAGCGCCTGTCCGACACCTTGCTTGGCATTCCGGTCCCAACGGTACCACCCCGAGAGGAGCAAGCCAGCCCCCCACCAGCCGAGGCCCCGCTCGCCTCGTTACTCCTTCGAAGCGGTGAGCTGAAGGGCCAGCGCCTGCCGATCAGGGTACCCGTGGTCAATATCGGAAGGGGCGAATACAACGACCTAGTCATAGCCGATCCCAGCGTGAGCACTATGCACGCGAAGCTACAGCGGCGCGAGGCCATCTGGATTCTGAGTGACCTCGGGTCCACCAACGGTACGTTTGTCGATGGAGAGCGGCTCACCGGGGAAGCTCCGTTGAGTCCTGGAACCACCATCAAATTCGGCGATGTGACAGCGTTATTCGAGCCACTCGATCACGAGGTGCCTGCGAGGCGGGCTGACAGTACGCGAGCGATTCCCCGGCTCCACGTCGGCGCGGTCAAGCCCCCCGCAGCCAGCGCGCCTCCGCCCCAACCCGCCACCCACGAGCCTCTGCCGGCAGCAGCGCCCAGTGCTCCCGAGGTTGCTCGACCCCGTCCCCGACCTCGCCGGCCGATCCATATGGCACCACCACGGCCCAAGAGTCCCTCGACTATTACGGTAGTGGGGCTGCTGATTCTGGTAGCGATTTTGGCCTATCTGGTGTCGAGTTCATAACGGAGCCTCGTGCACTTCACCTGCGCCGCTCGAACTGACGTCGGCATCGTCCGTTCGGGCAACGAAGACAATTACCTCATGCTGGCGGACCACGGGATCTTCATCGTGGCCGATGGCATGGGTGGTCACGCGGCCGGCGAGGTCGCTAGCGAGATGGCTGTACGCATCACCTCGCAAGCGATCGGCTCGTTGCGGGGGCTGAGCGATGAGGAGGCCAGCGAGCGGGTACGCACTGCAATTCGGGCTGCCAACGACGCCATCTTCGAGCGAACCCTTTCCGAGCAGGACAAAAGGGGAATGGGCACCACCGCCACGGTACTGGTTTTGTTGCCGCAACGTTATCTGATCGGCCAGGTGGGTGACAGCCGTGCCTATCTGTTTCGCAACGGGCAGTTCCAGCAGCTCACGAAGGACCACTCCTACGTGCAAGAGCAGGTGGATGCCGGACTGCTCACACCGGATCAGGCCCGGGTGCATCCCTACAGCAATGTGATAACGCGCTGCGTTGGCGCGGGTACCGACGTTGTTCCCGACATCTACTTCGGATCGCTCGAAAGAGGCGATATTCTGCTGCTGGCGTCCGACGGGCTCACGGGCATGCTGGAAGACGAGCAGCTGCTCCAGATTCTGCGCTCGGAAGGAGAGCCCCAGTCGTGGGTGGACCGCATGGTGGCGGAGGCGAACCGTCGCGGGGGCCTGGACAACATCACCGCCATCGTGATCCGGATCGATTCTGTCGACAGCGACACCGGTGAGCACCCCATAGTCACGGCGGCCGCCGGCGAGCGGTCGTAGGTGTTCGCTATTCGCCAGTCGCTATTGGCTGACAGAGAGCCTCGTATTGGTCGGAACAGCGAAAAGCCCATAGCGAATAGCCATAGCATTCCAGCGCCGAACCAGAAGGAGGAGATGTGGACATACTGACGTGGATCGTCGTCGGGCTGGTGGCGGGACTGCTGGCTTCTCTGGTCATGGGTGGCATTGGATACGGCATTCTGGGTGACATCGTCGTGGGCATTCTCGGAGCCTTGGTGGGCGGCTGGCTCTTCGCCGAGATGGGATGGGGAACGCCGTTTTCGGGTATTGCCGGTGCCATCTTTGTAGCCTTCATCGGTGCCGTTGTCCTGCTCCTGGTCATTCGGCTTCTTCGAGGAGCCAGGCGGGCGCGTTAGCCCCGAGGTCCAGCTCCAAGCGGATGTTGGCCCGGCGATATCGAGGATCGGCAACCAGAGGAACCGGAACAAACCCGTGCTTTTGATAGAGCCTGATGGCCGGCTCAAGCACGGTATTGGAGACAATCACGACGCGGCGGGCGCCGGTGGCTGCCGCAAAACGGATGGCGGCCCGCATGAGGAGATCGCCGAATCCACGGCCCCGTGCCGCCTCGGCCACAGCCATCTTGGCGATCTCGCATTCATCGGCATCATGGCGGAGCACGGCGCAGGTGCCCTGAACCTGCCCGTCTTCGAGCACAAAGAAGATTTGGCCTCCGGTAGCGATGATCGCGGCTTCCGGATCACTGAAAAGCTCGCGGTCGGCATCTTCCAGGGCGAAGTAGCGCTCAATCCATTCGCGGTTGAGCTGCTCAAAGGCCGCCCTGAATTCCTCGCGGTAGGGTACGACGGTGAGAGCTTTCAAGGATTTTGTCATTCGTCCCGCTCCGGTCCTGGTTCTGCTCGCAATTCTGTCGTGTGGTGGCAGAGATCCGGATTCCCGACCCAGTCCCACCAGCTCAGCCATGCTTCAGGTCGAAAACCGGGGCTTTGCCGACATGGTCGTTTACGCGATCAGCGGCGCCCAGCGCATTCGCCTGGGGATCGCGACCGGGAACTCGACCCGCGCATTCACCATTCCGAACATTCTCTTACGGGGGGCGGCCCCGCTTCGATTCCTGGCCGATCCCATTGGCGGCAGCCGCTCGCCGGTAAGTGAGGAGATGGCGGTGCAGCCAGGAGATATCGTTACCCTCACCATCCCACCATAACCGGCGTCCGGTGTGAGCGACACCACACCCTGCACCGTCTCGGGGCCGTACCTTGCTGGTTCACCCTGGGAGGGATGTATGGCGCAGGACAGAAAAGACGATGTACTGCCGGAATCGGCCATGGGAGGCGCCTCTGACGCGGGCGCACACGGAGTCCACCCTGCTTCGGCGGTCAGGATCGAAGGTCGATCCGCCCGTCCGGAGGACGCACCGGGTGACGCTGCCATCGAACGACGACGCCACCGCGATGAGAGCTACTCCGGGCCGGAGCGTCGAATCGCGAAACAATCATGACGGTTCTGCAACAAACCGAACCTAAGTCCGTCTCGGCTCGCAGCCGCTGGCCCCACACGGTCACACCCGATCTCGCCTATCTCAGAACCGGCATCGTCAACCTGTATCTCTATGGCCGCCCCGGCTCCCCCAGCGGTTCATGGGTATTGATCGACGCCGGACTACCGGGGTCGGCGGACAGGATCGTACGGACGGCAGAAGAATGGATCAAGCCCGCATCACGGCCTGCCGCCATCGTGCTCACCCACGGGCACTTCGATCATGTCGGCGCTCTTCGGGTACTGGCTGAGCGGTGGGATGTGCCCGTCTATGCTCACCGTCTGGAACTGCCGTATCTTACCGGCCTCTCACCCTATCCTCCGCCCGACCCGACGGTGGGCGGCGGGGCCATGGCCGCGCTGTCGCGATTTTATCCGCGCGGCCCCATCGATCTCGGGACCCGGGTCCAGCCGTTGCCGGAAGACGGATCAGTCCCCGGAATGCCCGGCTGGCGCTGGATTCACACTCCTGGCCACACTCCGGGTCATGTCGCATTCTTCAGAGACGAGGATCGGACGCTCGTAGCCGGGGACGCTTTCGTTACCACCAAGCAGGAATCCGCAGCGGCGGTCTTGGCGCAGCGTCCCGAGTTGCACGGTCCACCAGCCTACTACACGTCTGATTGGGAATCGGCCCGGCGCTCGGTCCAGCGGCTGGCCGAGCTCGCGCCGGCGCGTGTGGCCACGGGACACGGGCCTCCGCTGGAGGGCCCGGAGATGCTGGCAGACCTGCGCGAGCTGGCCCGCCACTTCGAGCGGCTGGCGGTACCCGCGCACGGCCGCTATATCGGTCAGCCGGCACTGGCGAATGAGTACGGAGTCGTTGCTGTGCCGCCGCCGGTCTCCGATCCAGCGGCGCGGATCGCGCTCTCCGTTGGTGTGGGGCTCTTAGTGGGTGCTGCGTTCAGACGATCGAGCAGGCAATCCCGCTAATGGGACGCGAAGTGGCTGGTTGAGCCGTCGAACTGGAAAGCAAGCACCTCGTAGTCACCCTCCTGCCCCGGCTCGGCCATCCCGGGAGTTCCCGCCGGCATTCCGGGCACAGCAAGCCCGGCCACCTTCGGCCGCTCGGTCAGCAACCGATGGATGTCAACTGCGGGTACGTGACCCTCGATTAGATATCCTCCAACCTTTGCTGTATGACAGGAGCGGACCGGCGCAGGAACTTTCCACTGGTCCTTGAGTCGATCCATCTCCTCCTCATCATGTACCGTGGTGCGGAAGCCGTTCTCCCGCACGTGGTCGACCCACTTGGCGCAGCAGCCACAGGTCCTGCTCTTATAAATCGTAATCGGCACAGCGGTCAGCGCTGCGAGCCTCTGGCTGCGCCCGCTCAGCACAACCAGACCCGCCACACCCGCTACGAACTTCCGGCGACTCACCATTCCAACCTCTCTCAGTGAAAAATCGGCTCCTGAAGTAGACGGCGTTCCAGTTCGTCCGCCGGCCAGGTCAACACCTCCTGCACCCACTCCAGTGAGCGATTCGGCTGATCCGCTACGAAAATACGAAGGCGACGCGCGCTGCGGTACAGTTCGTCGGCCACGCGGGGCAGTCCGAGATGTCCAGCGCGACCTGCATCGGTGAGGCGTTCCACCGTGCCCGAACGGGTTCTCAGCGGGAGGTTGACGCCCAGCATCGCGGAACGGGCAGGGAAATCGATGAGGAGGCCGCCAGGGCCGAGGCCCACCTGCTCTGCAATGCTGTCCTCCACGCGCTCCAGGAGGTCAGGATCTCGGGCGACCCATGGCTGTACGTCACCAGGGACCTCACTAGCGGGGAGATCCAGGGCGCGTTTATGCAACCGACGGGCCCGGATGGACGCAGCCAGCCCGTGTGGGTCATGGCTGATAAGCAGCTCCATGAGGGCATCGTCGGTGGATTCAGCTATCCCGTGAGCCGTTACGCTGCCACACCGCACCGCTCGCCGAACCGCACGTTTGAACATACAGGTTGCCGAGCGGACCGCGTGATGCCAGTAGACATTGCGGTACATCTGATACTTCGAGAAGAGAAGCGATTCGAGCGCGCTGATGCCTTTTTCCTGCACTCCCACTTCAAAGTGTCCCGGTGCGACCTCCACCAGGGTCAGAGATGACAGGAGCCGGTCCACATCCACGGTACCGTAGGGGACACCACACATTCGTGCGTCCCGGCTCAGGTAATCCACCTTATCCAAATCGATGGTGCCTGAGATAAGACCCTGAAGTGGACTCGAGCTGATCCCGGAGATCAGTGCGCCGACCGCGTGAGGAAATCCTTCACCGCCGATCTGGACCAGGCACTCGCGGAGCTCACCTTCCAGCAGCTTGGCGACGCCGAGCGCTTCGTGGGAAGGAAACCCTGCCTCCTCCAGGGCGTGGGAGAAAGGGTAGTGTCCCACGTCGTGCAGCAACGCTGCCAAACGTACGGCCTGGCAATCGACCTCGGCTACCGGCTCCAGCTCACCGACTTCATCCAGCGTGGCCAGTGCGCGCCTGGTCAGATGATAGGCGCCGAGCGCGTGCTCGAAGCGGGTGTGGGTGGCTCCGGGATATACCAGGAAGCTGTGGCCGACCTGGCGAATGTATCGCAGGCGCTGAACGGCGGGAGTGTCGAGTACAAGCAGGGCGGCCCGGTCGAGGCGGATGTTGTCCCACAGCGGGTCGCGAATGATCTCAGCGGGGCGGATGGACAGCGAGGCGGCCCCCGCTTTCTCGCTCAAGACGGCCCGGCCTCCGCTACTGACGCCGGCACCTCTGCGCGATACTGCTCGAAGTTCTCTCGGAACATCGTGG
>DATADG010000106.1:0-4209 GCA_036258655.1 Gemmatimonadales bacterium
CACGATCAGGAAGAAGCGCTCACCATGTCTGACCGCATCGCGGTCATGGAGCATGCCCGCGTGGCACAGCTGGGAACGCCGGCTGAGATCTACGAAAGTCCCCGCACGGCTTTTGTCGCCCAGTTCATCGGCGAATCAAACTTCTTGGAGGGGACTGCGGCACGACACATGGGTGAGAGCTGGGAGGTGGTGCATGGCGGCGGCAGCTTCCGGATTCCTGATCATCCCGCGCTTCGGCAGGGGCATGCCGTACAGATAGCCGTCCGTCCGGAGTGGATGACCCTGTACCCTCCACAATCCGTTCCACCCAACGTCAACGCACTTGCTGGCCGGATACGCGACCTCGTGTACCTGGGGCAGACCGTGCAGGTGATTGTGGACATTCCGGCAGCAGGTGATATAAGAGTCGCTCTTCGCAACGAGGGACAGCTCACTCGACCGCTCCCGTGGAAGCGGGGGGATTCGGCTGTTGTTGCGTGGCAGCCGGAGGATTGCCAGATCCTGGAGCAACGGTGATTAAAGACGTCCGACAACGCACACTGGCGTGGTTGCACGGTAGACCACATGCACAAGCGTGGGCCCTCCTCGCACCCGGCGGGCTCTGGTTGCTCCTCTTTTTCGTCCTGCCGATCGCGATTGTGCTGGGCTACAGCTTCATGCCGAGAGGAATGTACGGCGGTGTGGAACCAGGCTTCACACTCGAGCACTACCGACGCTTCTTTGATCCGCTCTATCTCGAAATTCTGCAGCGCAGCTTCCTCTGGTCGGCCGGATGTACCGTCATTTGCCTGGTGCTGGGATATCCCGTCGCCTATGTCATCGCACGGGCCGGCCGCTGGAGGAATCTGCTGTTGTTCCTCGTGGTGCTCCCATTCTGGACCAGCTTTCTGGTGCGCACGTTTGCCATGATCTTTCTCATGCGCGACACCGGACTCATCAACAGCTGGTTGCTGCATCTCGATCTCGTCGAGCAGCCGGTGAGGATTCTCTATACCCCGTTTGCGGTGATGGTCGGTTTGGTGTACGGATTTCTCCCATTCATGATCCTGCCGATCTATGCCTCCCTGGAACGAGTGGATGCGTCGCTGCTCGAGGCGGCCGAGGTGCTCGGCGCCCGGCCGCGTGAGCGCTTCCGGCGAGTCACCCTGCCGTTGTCGCTGCCTGGTGTGATCGCGGGCTGCTTGCTGGTCTTCGTACCCGCGTTGGGCTCCTTCTTGACGCCCGACCTCCTGGGCGGTGCCAAACAGATGATGATCGGCAACCTGGTGCAGAACCAATTCTCGGCGGCGCGCAACTGGCCGTTCGGGTCGGCGGCGTCACTCATCGTCATGGCTCTGGTCCTCTGTGCAGTTCTCGTGTATCTCCGGCTGAGTGAGCGGAGTATCAGCCGAGGTGACTCGTAATGCGGACCTCGCGCTTGCTGCTGGCCCTGGCAGGTGGCGTACTCCTCCTGCTGCACCTGCCGATACTGGTCCTGGTGGTCTTTTCCTTTAACGATTCGCAATTCTCGGTTGATTGGAGTGGGCTCACACTCCGTTGGTATCAGCGGCTTCTCGAACGACCCGACATCCTGCGGGGACTCCGGCAAAGTCTCCTGGTAGGGCTCACCGCGACGGGCATCGCCACGATACTTGGGACGCTGTTCGCGCTGGCGATCGCCCGCCATCGCTTTTCAGGGCGGTGGGCGCTGGAGGGCTTCCTCTTTGTGCCGGTAGTCACCCCTGAGATCGTCATCGGCATCTCCCTGCTCAGTTTGTTCGCATTGCTGCGCTTTCCTCTCGGGCTCACGACTATCACCATTGCCCACGTGGCGTTCTGCATCTCGTTCGTGGTAATCATTCTGCTGGCGCGCCTCCGGGGAATGGACCAGGACCTGGAGGAAGCCGCCATGAGTCTCGGTGCCGACGAGATCACTACGTTCTGGAGGGTGACCGTACCGCAGCTCTGGCCCGGTATTCTCGCCGCCGCCCTGCTTGCCTTCACGATATCGTTCGATGACTTCGTAATCACTTCATTCGTGTCCGGCTCGGGATCGTCTACCCTGCCGATCGTGGTCTACGGTATGGTACGCAAGAATGTAGAGCCCAGCATCAACGCCATTAGCACTATCATCCTGCTGGCGACCGCCGGGCTGATCTATCTGTCCGATCGGCTACTCCGCGACAGGCGACCGAGTGCTTGAGGCTAGCTGCTCGCAACATCCTGAGGTGGAACAGGTAGTGGAGTACTCGTGGACACACGGATAGAGATCGAGCTGTTGCTGAGCAAACTCGGCGAGGAGGCCATCAGCCGGCGAGCCTTCGCCCGCCGAGCCCTGTCCCTCGGGGTTAGCGCGAGCTCCATTGGCCTGCTTCTTCAGGCCTGTGGGCGCGAAGCTGCCAACTCTGACTCGTTGGCAGACCTGGGACAGCTGGAGAAAGAGCTCAATATCTACAACTGGTCCGATTACATCGCAGATGACACGGTCAGCAACTTTGAGCGGGAATTCGGTGTGAAGGTAACGTACGATACGTACGAGAGTAACGAGGAGATGGTGGCCAAGTTGATGGCCGGTGCTGGTGGCTACGATATCGTCGTGCCCAGCGGGTACATCATACCGGTCCTGGTGGGCGGCGACCTCATCCGCCCCCTCCAGCAGCAGTACCTCACCAACCTCGACAACATCTCACCCTTGTTTCAGGACCTGCCGGGTGATCCCGGTGGCCGGCATACGGTCCCCTGGCTCTGGGGCACCAGCGGTATCGCGTATCGTGCCGATCGCGTCGAGGCGCCCGTCGACAGTTGGGCCGTATTTCACGATCCGCGCTATTACGGCAAAACCACCATGATGGACGACGGCCGAGAAGTGATCGGCTCCCAGCTTCGGTATCGCGGCCACTCGCTCAACTCCACCAACTCCGCCGAGCTGGCCCAGGCCCGCGCTGATGCGATTGCAGCCAAGAAGGGACTCAAGGCCTACATCTCTGCACCGGTTAAATCACAATTGATTTCAGGAGATGTCTGGATATCGCAGCTCTGGAATGGCGATACCAACCAGGCCCGGACCGAGCAGCCTCACCTCGAATACACTGTCCCGAAAGAGGGATGCACGATCTGGGTCGACTCCATGTGCATTCCCAGAGGCGCTCGCCACCCGCGGGCCGCCCACGAATGGATCAACTATCTGCTCCGACCGGAGGTCGGTGCAGCTTTATCAGAGGCGACTGGGTACGGCACTCCGAACCCGGCGGCCGCGCGGCTCATGAAGAATCCGGTTCCATATCCCACTGACGTGGAGTTGCGGCGACTTGAATATCCGGTCGACCTGGGACGGCACACGGCAGTCTGGGACCGGATCTGGACCGAGATCAAGGCGGCGTGAGGGACACCTCTCCCGCCCTCTGAAAGGAGCTTATCGTTGCGGCTGTCGAACGAGGAGGTGTTGCAGCATACCCACCGTTATCTGGAGCTCATCGGCGGACAGGAGCTTTCGCTGGAAGCCAAACAGGCCCTCATAGCCGAAACCGTCGACAGCTACGAGAAGTACTACAACCGAGGTTTCATAACCTATCGAAAGGCGGTGACCGAAGCCGGTCAATTCGCCGCGATCGAATGGTCCGGACGGGACTCGATCCTGCAGGATCTATTAGGTCGCGAGTACATCGATTGTCTCGGCGGCTATGGCATCTTCAGCGCCGGCGTGAACCATCCTGTCGTGGTAAAGGCAGTCACCGATCAAATCCGGCGAATGGCCCTAAACAGCCAGGAACTACTGGAACCATGGCGTGCTGCATTGGCCAAGGTGCTGGCCGGTGTGACGCCTGGAGGCCTGCAGAACTCCTTCTTCATCAATAATGGGACCGACGCTATCGAGGGGGCAATCAAACTCACGCGCCTGTATACCAAACGCACCACCTTTATCTCGACCCTCGGCGGCTTCCATGGTAAATCCCTGGGATCGCTGTCTCTGATGGGGAAGGCGTCATTCCGGGAGCCATTCCAAACAGGACTACAGGACGTGCGGTTCGTTCCCTACGGAGATGCCGATGCACTGGAAGTGGAGTTTTGTCGGTGCGAAGCCGTCGGGATACGGATAGCAGGCGTGGTGCTGGAGCCGGTGCAGGGTGAAGCGGGTGGGGTCGTGCCGCCCCCAGACTACTTCCCTCGCGCACGGGAGCTGTGCAACCGGTACGGAGCACTGCTCATTGTCGACGAAATTCAAACCGGAAT
>DATADG010000107.1:0-2280 GCA_036258655.1 Gemmatimonadales bacterium
CCCTGCCTCTGGTTCGATAGCGAAGCCGAAGAGGCAGCCCGGTTCTATACCGGCATTTTCAAGAGCTCGAGAATCGTCGCCATTACCCGATACGGTGAGGCTGGCCGCGAGATCCACGGCAGACCCGCTGGGTCGGTGCTGACAGTGGAGTTCGAGCTGAATGGGCACCCGTTCACCGCGCTGAACGGCGGTCCCCACTTCAAGTTCAACGAGGCGGTCTCGTTCCAAATCATGTGCCAGGACCAGGAGGAAGTGGACTACTACTGGGATCGTCTGCGAGAGGGCGGCGATCCTCAGGCGCAGCAGTGCGGCTGGCTCAAGGACAAATACGGTCTGTCTTGGCAGGTCGTCCCAATTGGCATGGTGGAGATGCTGAATGATCGGGATCGAAAGAAGGCGGACCGCGCTATGGAGGCGATGCTCAAGATGAAGAAGTTGGACATCGCGGAGCTGCAGCGGGCGTTTGAGGGGGAGAGAGAGGCAGTACAGCGCTAAGGCGTCGCAAGTTACCGATCGCGATGATCGGCCCGCCTGGGACGGGTCAGACAATTGACGTCTGCCCCGGTAAGGCGGAGATCGCAATACTCGAAGCGATCGTCACGGCGGACTCGGCTGCCCCGGACGAGTGAGAGCGGCCGGCGAAAGATCGGTCCGCCGTAAACACAGGTGTGGAATTCACCCCGCTCGCCGCACGGGTCCACTGTGTCCGGCAGCTCCCCCAGCAGTTTCGCGTCATACTCGCGCCCGGCGAACTCCGGGTCGAGCTGGGCCGTGTCCACGCAGGTCAGGATGGCACGGTAGCCTTCGTCCACGAATTGATGCGCCAGCCTCGTAGTGTCCCGTCCCCACAGTGGAAAGACCGGTTCCCAGCCGAGCGGTTGGAGCAGGCGCTCCCGATAGGCGCGGACGTCCGCCAGGAAGAGATCGCCGAAGGCCAGGTGCCGGAGATCAGGATATTGCTCGCGCAGTGACTCGAGTACACCGGCCAGCGCCTGTTCGTAGAGCTGGTTGCTTGCGGCGGCAGGGATGGTGGCTTCTAACAACGGCAGTTCCAGCTCGGCGACCTGGGCATCGAGGATGCTTCGGCGAACGCCGTGCATGCTGATCCGATCGTAATCCGCAGTGACTGTGGTCAGCAGGGCGACGACGTTGAAGCAGGGATCTGCCCGGAGCGCGGCCAACGCCAGACTGCTGTCCTTCCCACCGCTCCAGGCGAGGGCGACTGCTAAGGTCATAGGTACAGTGACACTCTAGCCCGCCGGACACCCTCCGTCACGGAAAGATTCCCAGCTGCTCGTAGCTCAGCGCCACCTTGTCGATCGCCACGATCAATGCTGCGATCCGAAGATCGATGCTGTCCTGCTTCCGCTTCCACACCTCGCGAATCGGGTGATACGCACCGATCATCGTCTCCTCCAGACCTGAATTCACCAGGTCCTCCTCGCCGCCGCCGCTGGTGACCTGGTCGATCTGCTCCTCGGTCAAACGCGCGCCGGTGACGTCCTCGACGGTCCGGAGCAGTCGTCGGTAGGCGCTCTGCTCGTGCCGCTTCTGCATCCGGCCGAAGCGCACGTGGCCCAGGTTTTTGACCCACTCGAAGTACGATACCGTGACGCCACCCGCATTGATGTAGGCGTCGGGGATGACCATGATATTGCGCTTCCCGAGGATCTCGTCGGCTTCCGGAGTTGTCGGCCCGTTCGCGGCCTCGACTACCATCTTGGCCTTGACCCGGGGCGCGTTTTCTGCGGTGATCTGCCGCTCGAGTGCAGCAGGAATGAGAATGTCGCACTCAAGCTCCAGCGCATCCTCTCGTCGCGGCAGGGTAGTGGCGCCGGGGAAATCGGTGATTTTCTTCTGTTCTCGCCGCTGTGCCATCACCCGCTCGAGATCGAGCCCCTTGGGGTTGGCGATGGCGCCCTCCGACTCTGCCAGTCCGACCAGCACCGCGCCGGCCTCCTGGAAGAATTTGGCGGCGTAGTAGCCGACGTTGCCCAGTCCCTGAATCACGACCCGCTTCCCCTCGATGCCGGGCGTCAGTCCCAGCGCCTTCATGTCCTCGCGGATGTGGCAGATCTCGCGCACGCCGTAGAAGACGCCGCGGCCGGTAGCTTCGGTGCGGCCGCGAATGCCGCCGGCACTGATCGGCTTCGCGGTGACGCAGCCGAGGGCATCCAGCTCGCCCGGGCGGAGCTGCGTATAGGTGTCGGCGATCCAGGCCATCTCCCGTGAGCTGGTCCCCACATCAGGCGCAGGTACGTCGAGCCCGGGCCCCATGAA
>DATADG010000108.1:0-3477 GCA_036258655.1 Gemmatimonadales bacterium
GCGCAGGTGCTCGCCCTCCGAGCCGAAGCGCTCGGCGAGCTGGTGCAGTGCCGCTACAAGGCCCAGGTCGTCGAGAGCCGGGGGCCTGAGATCGTAGACCAGGCGCCTTATGTCGGCTATGGCGGCGCGGAGCTCGTCGCGCAGCTCTACCACCAACCCGTCTGCAGCCTCGGGGTCGCTCCTGATGAGCCGACGGAGGGTCCCGGCTTGGACGTTGAGCCCTGCAAGGTGCGCGCCTAGACCGTCGTGCAGATCCCTACGCAAACGCCTCCGCTCCTCTTCGCGGGCTGTGACCAAGCGCTCGCGCGAACGCTGGAGGTCTGATGTAAGGCGCACGGCGTAGGCGGCGACCCCAGCTTGGCGGGCAAGCCCTTCCAGCAGGCGCCTGTCGGCGGGACCGAACGCCTCATTAGAGCCGCGCGGACCGAGCAAGAGCTCTCCTACCGGCTCGCCCTGGTAGGTGAGCGGCAGACGCAGTGGCTTCTCCACCGGCTTGCCTACAGAAGCTGCGATCCTCGGGAGGGCGCCGTTTTCCGTCAAAGCGATCGCAGCGTAAGGGAGCTTGAGCGCCTCCCTGACGGTCTCTGTGATCGTGGGCAGCACGGCGTCTGGGGCCAGCGTTGCCTCAAGGCGCTCTCCAAGGCGCGAGACCACGGCGTATGGATCATCGCGTTCGCCGTACATTAGGCGGTTCACGCCACGCTGCAAGCGATCTCGCAAGGGAGCGAACAGTACCGCCACGAGACCCGTGGCCAGCAGCGAGATGAAGAGGTCGTTGGCCGTCTGGAACAACGCGCCGAGGTAGCCCACGACGAGCACGTAGATGCCTATGACGCTCGCGGTGAGAGCACCGTAGACGAGGGTACGGTTTATGATGAGGTCTATGTCGTAGAGGCGGTACTTCAGGACGGCTATGCCCACCGCCACGGGGACTGCCGCATAGCTGAGCATAAGCATGTTCCGTTGGACCTCAACCCACAGCGGTACTGCTGCATCACCAACCAGAGATTCCGGAGCGAAGAGGAGCTCACTGACTAGACTGCTCAGGTACACCAGACCCACGACCGAAGCGGCGAAGGCTAGCCACTTTATCTGCTGGCGCACTTCTGCACCCGAACGCCGGTAGCGCAAGATCAGGCTCAAAGCCGAGGCCAGGATGCACATGGGCAACAACAGGATAATGACTAAAGTTGCTCCGCCTATCCAGGGGTGCCCTTCTAGTCCGAACGGGTTGCGAAGTCCCGGATGACCCTCCAAAGGCCCAGGGGCGAGGGTGATACCCAAGCTGGCCAAGACCATCACCGCCCCAGAGAGCCAAGCCAGGGGACGCCACCTCCTAGAAGGGAGCTTCCCGTCAGGGAACAGTAGGATCAGGTAGATCCCGAGCAGGCCCACGGGGGGTATCCACATCCATAGGGTTAGCGTGTTGATCACCACCAGGTACGGTTCCGAGCCAGGCGCTGCCGCTTGCCAGTAGGCGCCGCCCGTCTCCATAAAGGGGATAAGCATCCAGAAGAAGCCAGCGGCCAGGCATATCCAGCCCACGGGGTTCTCGGGGCGCCTTGAGGCGATCAGGGCTCCAACGACGGGGAAGGCCAGGAAGGGTACGAAGATCAACAGATCGTCGAGGACGTCCGAGCTCACGAGATCCTGCTCCGCGAATTGGGCGAGGACGTACAGCGCAACACTGGCTACCAACATGGCCACGGAGAGAGCGGCGAGCGACCAGGCAAGCCATACGGAGGTGCGAGCGCTCACCCTAGCGGCTCCTCGAGCCCATTCCAGACAAAGCGAGACGAACACCGGTACCGATCTCCAGGTTTATACGCCATAAGGCGAGCACTCCGACGACGAAGGAGCGAGCGACGCCGCCGTGATCTATCGGCCGCGCGGGCGCGTCCTCCAAAGCTGAGAGGTTGTTGTGGGCCATGTTCTCGCCTCCATGACACCGTGCAGATCCCCGAACCTCTGTGATCGGGGATCTGCATCCAGGTCAATTCTCTCAAGAGACAGTCACTATTGCTACGAGCGTAACGCGTAAGCCCGCCGGGAATTTGGCAATACCACCAGCAAGATGATCAAGGCGGAGCCCACGACTCCAACCGTTGCAAGGACCCGCAGCAGAGCGGTCGGGGCAGCAGTGAGCCCCGGAGCCGCCGCGAGGAGATTGAGCACGCTCACGATGATGGTGGGCCACAAAGCCCACCGCTTGAGCATCCACAGCCCCACTGCGGCGACGAGGCCGATGACGCCTAACCCAACGCCGGAGTAGACGACAAACGCCGGTATCCCTTCCGTTGGGAACAGCGGAAACGCCAGGTTCAGCACGCTAAACAGGGCGAGCAGGACAGCAGCGATGGTTACTGATAGTGGTCGTTGAGTGTTCACAGCTCTTCCTCCTTAAGGGTTGTGTGTACACGGTACAGCTGTGTCGTCGTCCTACACGTCAGAGCCCGCTGCACTCTGTAACGGAGGTCTTGGATTCCGTAGATTTCTTGCCGACCGTCGAGGCGATGGTCCCGAACTTCTTAGACGTATCGGACTGCATCCCCGTGTTGTTCTTGACCATCGAGGCGCGCATTATCCCCGTGTTCTTGGAGACGCTTGAGCGCATGGAGTTCGTGTCCTTGGAGACCGTGCCCTTCATCTGGCCCATGTCCTTGACCATAGAAGCGCGCATGATGCCGGTGTTCTTCACCGCACCCTGGCGCATCTGGTAGAAAGCAGCCCGCTCCGCATCCGTGGGCAGGTTGCCCGCATCGTCGTGGATAATGGCAGAGCCCGCGCTCGCCTTGGAGATGGCGTCTTCAGCCCCAACCCCGCTCGTCGCGAGGGGGACCACCCACACCATCAGCGCCACCACCGCAGCGATCACGAAGATCGCCAAGGTAGCCAGCAGCACGTTCAGCCGACTGCGTTGAGGTCTGGTGCTCCCTCCTCGTATTGCGCCGTCTACTTGCATCGCAGTTCCTCCTTTCTTTGTAGGGTCCTTGACCTTGATAGGGTTACTCTAGTGGCACCCCTTTCCCGGGAGGAAGGGGATAGCTTCCTGACTTGATCGGGCAATTTTTCCCGGGAGATCTTCCCTGGTTGAGAATTCATGATGCTCTTTGCGCAATTGCACTAACCCCACCCGTAGGTTCCAAAGCGCAAAAACAACCTGAGATGCGGTTCCGCGCCCGGCTGCCGGAGGAGCCTCGGAGGTGGAGCTGGCGCTGGTCTAGCGGTTACGCACTCATGCCCTGCTCATGGAACTGCGTGCAAGAGTTCCACGAAGTTCGCTGTTACTCTATTACTTCCCGTATGCCGAGTTTGATTAGATTTAGTTCGTGCGCGCCAACCTCCCCGACTATTATCTCCGGCGAAGTCGGGAGTGCCGATGACAGGGTCCTCCCTACCCAATCCTCAGCCAATTTGTTCGATCTTTCGGCTCCCGCTCGATGCTCGAAGATGCTTATCGAGGTGAGCGTGCCACCC
>DATADG010000109.1:0-3345 GCA_036258655.1 Gemmatimonadales bacterium
TTTTCCCTCGGCTGGACGGCGTAGCGCACCGCGTTCTCGACCAGCGGTTGGAGCACCAGCGCGGGGACCCGTGCGGCGCGCGTCTCCGGCTCGACGTTGAGCGAAACCATCAGCCGATCCGCGAAACGCGCGCGTTCGATCGCGCAATACGCGTCCAGGAGGGCCAGCTCGTCCTCCAGCTTCACTTCATCCCGCGCGCCGGTCTCCAGCGCGCGCCGCAGCAGCTCGGACAGGTCCTCGATCATCGCCTCGGCGGCCGCGGCATCCTGGTGAACAAGCTGGGCGATCGCGTTGAGCGCATTGAAGAGGAAGTGAGGCTGGAGCTGGTTCCGGAGCGCGTCCAGCCGGGCGCGCATCAACTCGGTCTCCAGGCGGGACGCCTCGAGCTCGCGATCCCGGTACATGCGGTAATAGTCGATCAAGTGCGCCGCGAGTGCGATCATGCAGAAGATGAAAAAGTCAAACCCGATCTTCCGCTCGAGCAGATACTGCAGGCTAACGGCAGTTTGAGCCCACTCGCCGGCCAGCCAGGTCCCAACCGAGGCGTGACCTGCTCCCACGAGCGATACGATGGCCGTGTCCAGGGCGTACTGCAGAAGGATCTGCGTCAAACTGAACCCGAGACCGGCAACGAACAGAATGGCTGCGTGCAATAACCAGCGACTGCGGGTGAGCCGGAATCGGCGCACCACCCGGAACACGCCAGGCGTCAGCAGCGCCCAGGTGTACCACTCTGAGACGCTCCAGTAGAACGCGCTCGCCAGTGGAACCGGGTGCCTGTTGGCCAGTCCGGACAGGTATTCGTGCGTGGCGAATACCACCACGATGACGGTCCAGCCGCCGAGAATCAGCCAGCTCTCTGTCGGGCGACGATGCATAGTGAGCTGGAATCATTACGCGCCGGCGGCCTGAGGCGCAAGCAACAGATGGTTACTGTCCCACGTTTCGGCCAAGCCTTAGCTTTTCACGAGCTATCGATCACCAGCCGAGCGCACCGTCATCCGGGGAGACGATGATGCACCTGCGGACGCTTTTTCCCATACAGTGGCTCTCAACGGTCACGCTCGTCGCGGCTCCGGGATGGGCGCAGGAACCAAACTTCGAAAAGGTGCAGGTGCGTTCGTCCCGTGTGGCGGACGGGATCCATGTGCTGGCAGGGGCGGGCGGCAATGTCGGGGTGGCTATTGGAGACAGCGGGGTCATTCTGGTGGACGATCAGTTCGCGCCGCTCACCCCCAAGATTCTGGCGGCAGTGAAGGCGCTTACTCCGCTCCCGATCCGCTTCGTCCTGAATACACACTGGCATGAGGATCATACCGGCGGCAACGAGAATATGCGGGGGGCAGGGGCGGTCATCGTCGCCCACGAGAACGTCCGTAAGCGGATGAGTACCGAGCAATTTCTGGAGCTGTTCAAAGAAAAGGTGCCACCCTCCTCACCTGCGGCTCTTCCGGGCGTGACCTTTACGGATGCCGTCACCTTTCATCTCGATGGGCAGGAGATTCACGCCTTCCACGTGCGACCCGCACACACCGACGGGGACGTCATCGTGCACTTCCGCACCGCAAACGTGGTGCACATGGGAGACATTTTCGCGAACGGTGAGTACCCGTACATCGACGTTGCGTCGGGAGGCTCGGTCGACGGCATGATCGCGGCGGCGGAGCGGGTGCTCAGGATGATCGGTCCCGATACCAAAGTGATTCCGGGTCACGGACCAGTCGGGGACCAGTCAGCCCTCCGGGCCTACCGTGACATGCTCGCGGGTGCTCGGGCCCGAGTGATGCGACACGTCGCCGCGGGAGCGAGCCTCGAGCGAACCATCGCTGCAAAGCCGACGGCCGAGTTCGACTCTACCTGGGGAAAGGGATTTTTCAGCGGGGCACAGTTTACGGAGATGCTCCATAGCGACCTCTCGAGGCGGAAGAGAGCGCAGCGCTGACGGAGGTCCGCTGAGACGACCTGCTAGTCCTTGGGCACATGCAGGGTTCCGGTGAAGCCCCTCGGATTCAGCTGTCGGAGCGTGGCTTTCATAGTGCGCTTCGAAGCGTCCGGCCGGCCAGACGTGCCAGTCGACGCGGGCTCTCGCGAGCGAGCAGCGCCGCGGACCGGGCCGCACGCCGCCACTCATGGGCCCGCAGCCGGTCCTCCACGTTCTCGACCAGGCAATCGCTGAAGATGGCGGTGAGGCGATCGAGCCCCCGCTGAAACGCAGCCTCCAGGGCAGGGTCCCCGCGCACCACCTCGCGCTGCCGATCGTAGACGACGCGAATGCTGCGCAGCATCCGCTCGCCATCGCGCGAGGAGCTCGCACTGTACCGCCGGTATCGGGTGACAGCGGGACTTTCGTAGCACCAGCCGAGGGCGAAACGCGCCACGCGCAGGTAGAAGTCCAGATCGTCGGCACCCCACGGATCGCGGAAACCGCGCACGGCCTCGACGACCTCGCGGCGAAACATGACCGACGAGGGCGGGATGATGTACCAGTCGAAGGCCAAAAGGGTTTCGTACAGACGGCTTTCCCGCGGCATCGAGGGCACCGACCAGGGTACCGGACCACCTTCGTAGGTCATCTCCTCGCGATTTCCTACCACGAACCCGCACTCCGGGCGCTCCCTGAACCTGGCGAGTCCCGCCTCGATCGCCGGAGGAAGCAGGTGGTCGTCTGCGTCGAGAAAGATCAGGTATCGCCCGTGACTCGCCGCGATCCCGGTGTTGCGTGCCCTCGCGGATCCGCCATTCGGCTGCCGCAACACAATCGTACGCGGACGCCCTGCGGCAATCCGGTTTACTGCGAGCGGGGATCCATCGTCCACCACCACGGTCTCGAAATCCTGGCAACTCTGCGCAGCCACCGTGTCGAGCGTCTCGGCCAGGAGATCGGCCTGACGCTTGGTCGTCACGTAAGCTGGGATGATGATTGATACGGCGTGGCTCATGTCTTCAGGCGTGCACCCGCTCCACGTGGCTGGCAAAGTTATCCAGGATAGCCTGCCATCCCTGACGCTGGAGCTCCGGATCGTTTTCGGTTTCAGCGTCGAACGTTTCCCTGAGCAGAACGCCCTCGGGCACCTCGGAAAACTCGACCTTGACCTCACGACCATCGGTCATCCTGTATTCGATTAGCTTCCGCGGCACCACCCGGCTGTAGGTCCCCTCGAAATCGAATCCTTCGCTGCCATCCTTGGCCTCCATCCGAGCTGAGAACTTCCCCCCCGGGCGCAGATCGACCGTGCTTCGGGTCGTGTGCCAGTCATCCGAGGCCGCATTCCACTGGATGATGTCATCCGGGTTGTTCCACGCATCCCAGACTGATTCCATGTTCGCCTTGACCACGGTGTCTAC
>DATADG010000110.1:0-9858 GCA_036258655.1 Gemmatimonadales bacterium
GGTTCGGGTTAGCGCGTCGACTCCGGCCTTGGCGGCAGTCGCGTGTGCCATCAAGGGCCAGCCCCGGTAGTGCAGTGTCATCGAAATTGAAACGATGCGTCCGCCGCCGCCGGCCTTCATCAACGGATAGGCCGCCTGACAACAGTAGAAGGTGCCGTAGAGGTCGGTCTCCACGACGGCTCGCCAGCCGTTCGGCGAGAGACTGGCGCTCGGCGCATAGAAATTACCGGCAGCGTTGTTGACCAGTATGTCGAGCCGTCCGTGTTGCTGCGACACCCGCTCGACCATTCGGGTCACTGACTCCGGCTCCCGGACATTGACCTCGACGGCGCTCACCTGCGCTCCTCTGGCTCGCAACTGCTCGGCGGAGGGTTCGAGGTGTTCGGGTTTTCGGCTGGCGATCACAACCGTGGCGCCTGCCTCCGCCAGCGACGTCGCGATGCCCAGCCCGATACCGGTCCCGCCGCCGGTGACCAGGGCGACTCGTCCTGCCAAGAGATCCGGCCGGAACACAGCCGCCGGCGAGCTCACGCCCCGGCTTTCCGGGCAGCCGCTCTCGCGGTGAACGCATCCAGCCGAGCTTTGAACTCGGCGCTCTGGAGTGCTTGTATCTGCGCTGCACCTTCGCTGGACAGCGCCTGCTCCAGCGCACCGCCTTCACCGGCTCGACAGAGCCGCTTGATGGCCCTTACGCTGGCATCAGCACCGGCGATGAGTGAGCCGGTCACCCGCCCGACGCCGGCCTCCAATTCGTGGTCGGGAAAAACTTCCTCGACCAACCCAATCGAGAGGGCCTCCTGAGCGCCCAACGACTGATCCGTCATCAACACCCGCAAGGCTCGTCCTACACCAACCAGCCGCGGAAGGGTAAAGGTGGAACCCCCGTCTGGCACCAGGCCCATTCTGGCGAAGGCCGAGGTGAAGCTGGCACTGGTGCCGGCCAGGCGCATGTCGCAGGCGAGGGTCAAGTCAAAGCCGAAGCCAGCCGCGGTTCCCTGGATCACCGCTATGACAGGAATGGGACAGCGGACAATGGCGAGCACGGCAGCCTGAAAATCGCTGAGTCCGTGCTGGAGATCGCCAATGCTGGGAGTCTCGCCCAGGGAGTCGAGCCAGCGAAGGTCGAGCCCAGCACAGAAGTGCCCTCCCGCGCCCGAAATTATGATGACCCGAGCCGTGCCCGCCTCCTCGACCAGCTCGATCTCCTGCGCCAGCCCTCGTGCCACCGCAGGAGTCAGTGCGTTGCGCCGGGTCGGCCGATTCAGGATCAGCCGGTGGATCGGACCATCGGGTTGCGATAACAACTCGGTCATGCCGCTCGCTCGTGTGGAGGTGCCGCCTCGAGTTCCTAGCAGGGATTTGATTTCCGGATACTATTATACAAGAAGCTCGAGCGCACACCCGCGGCTCCCCTGGCCGGTAACCCTCGGCTCGGCTTCACCGGCCTCTTGGCGCCAGCTGATCGTCCCTCTGCAGCCGATCCTACCCACACCAGGCGTCGGGCGCTGGTGGTGGATGACGAGCCTACCATACGCTCGGCGCTGGTGCGCTACCTGCAGCGCCGCGGCTGGGATGCGGATGAAGCGGAAGACGGCAGGGTAGCGCTCACAAAACTCAGACGCATGGGGATCGGGGGCTATCAGGTCGTTATCTCGGACCTTCGGATGCCCCACTGTTCCGGCGTGGAGCTGCACGACTGGCTGGCCCAGCACCGGCCGGATTTGTTCGCCCGTCTCATTATCACCACCGGCGACCTCGCCTCGCCTACCTGGAGCGCCTTCGTTGCGCGCACCTCCCGGCCATTGATCGAAAAGCCTTTTGAGCTGGCCCTACTGGCGCAGCTGATCGAGGCCGTTGCTCGAGGTCGGTAGGCTACTTGTCACCATTCACGACCGCCATACCCATGGCGTGGTAGCCGTTGTCGACGTATACCACGCTGCCAGTGATGGCTCGAGCCAGCGGGCTGGAGAGAAAGGCGGCAGTGCTCCCCACGTCAGCGGCATCGATAGGGCGCGGGAGTGGTGAGTTGCTGGCCGTGTAGCGAATCATCATGTCGATGAATCCGATCGCACTGGCTGCACGGGAGGCCCAGGGGCCGGCCGAGATCGCGTTCACTCGCACACCCCAGCGCCGGCCCGCCTCGAAGGCCAGGGTTCTGGTGTCCGCCTCCAGCGCGGCTTTGGCAGAGGACATCCCTCCACCGTAGCCGGGAATCACGCGCTCACCGGCCATGTACGTAAGTGAGAGAAACGAACCTTCACCTCGCATCATTGGCGCGAGATGGCGAACCAGCGAAATGTTGCTGTAGGCGCTCACGCTCACTGCTGCGAGATATCCCTGTCGCGAGGTGTCCACCAGCGGAGCCTTGACCTCGGGAGCGTTCGCCAGGCTGTGAATGACGATATCCAGTGAGCGCTCGCCGAAATCGGTCCTGATCCGCTCGGTCATACCTTGAATGCTGAAATCTCCCACTTCCTTATAGCGCTTGTTCTCCCGCACCTCGGCCGGTGCATCAGCCAGCGCGTCGAACGCGGCGTCCAGCGGATAGACCCGCTCGAACTCGAGCTTTCGCCCATCCGAGAGCTTCATGGAATCTTCCATCTTCCCCCGCTCGAGCAGTTTGGTGAAGATGCCGAGGGCCGGCGGCCAACTGCCCAGGCAGATGGAGGCACCCGCCTCCGCGAGAGCTTTGGCGATGGCAAAGCCGAAGCCGCCATCGTCGGACACTCCCGCAACCAGCGCCCGCTTCCCCGTCAGATCGATAGCCAGCATGGTGAGTCCTCGGGTAGGTCGCGGGAATGTAGAACAGGCGGTCGGTCGGACGGTAGAGTCGAGTGAACTACTCCTCCCGCAGCACCTCGAGCGGAGTCCGCCGCACCACCTCTCGACTGTTCGCCACTCCCACAACTATCGTGAGCGCCACAATGCCAAACGCGAGCGCCGCCATCGGCAGGAGCGGGAGCGTAAACGCACTGTCGAACACAAACCGGGCGAGCGCCCATCCGGCGATGACAGCCAGAAAAAATGCTACGACTGACGCCAGGAGGCCCAACGAGAGGTATTCGGCCAGAATGATCCGAAAGAGCTGTGAGCGGGTGGCCCCCAAGGCTCTGAGCAGCGCTCCTTCACGAATCCGTTGAAACCGGCTGGTCGTCAGGGCGCTGATCAGAACCAGGACTCCAACGCCAAGACTGAACAAAGCCATGAATTGGATGGCGAGCGCGACGCGGTCGACCAGACGTTCGAGCGATTGCTGCACGAGTGAGAGATCGATGGTGGACACGTTGGGAAATCGCTCGGCCATGCGCCGCTGAAAGCGCCCCCGCTCATCGGGAGTTTCGATCCGGGTCAGGGTGACCAGTGTTTGCGGTGCCCGCTCCAGCGCTCCTGGAGCGAACACCACGAAGAAGTTGGGCTCGAACCTCGCCCAGTCCACTTCTCGTATGCTGGCGACTCTGGAGGGCAGCAGGACGCCTTGCACGTCCCACACGATCTCGTCTCCCACGACCACGCCCAGCTCTCGAGCCAGCTCCTGCTCGACCGAGATTGGGGCGGGGGCCGATGACCGGTCCGGGCGCCACTGCCCTTCTATCACCCGCTCGGACGCTACGACCGTGTCGCGGAACGTGGAACGATATTCACGGCGAAGTGCCCAGGCTCCCGAAGGCTCGCCTTCCCTGTTCTGTCCTGCGAGAATTCCCGCCACCGAGCGGCCCTTGATAGAGCGGATCCGCATCGGAACGATGGGTGTCGGGCTTGCCAACGGAAGTCCGGCATCGCGCAACTCGCGTTGGACGGCATGCAGTTGATCAGGCTGAATGTCAAACAGCACCAGGTTAGGTCGAGCCGGACCACCGGTGCTTCTCAAATGACTCAGAAGATTGTGCTGGACTAGATACAGCGTTCCCAGGAGAAAGGCCGCGAGGCCGATTGCCGTTATCAACGTGGCGGTTTGATTGGCAGGCCGGTGAAGATTCGCCAAGCCCTGGCGCCAAACGTAAGGCCAACGAGATGGGAGCCGATGTCGGGTCACCCACGTCAGGAGCCAGGCCCCGATCCACAGCAGGCAGATCGTTACCGCCACCCCGCCGGCGAACATCGCTCCTTGTCGCCAGCTGCCTACCTGATGCACGGCCAGTCCAACAATGCTCACAAGCAGTGTGGCTGTCGCGGCTGCCCACCAGGTGTCGCGCCAGGGTCTTTCGGGCTCTACCGCTCGGCGGAGTGCCCTCAGCGGTGAGATCCGCCGAATACCCAACAGCGGTAGCATGCTGAATGTCAGTGCCACCCAGACTCCGACCCCGATACCCACGCCGATCGCATGCCACGAGAGGACCGGTGCCACTTCGACCGGTATAAGACCCTGGAGAAGCCGAGGGAGGAACCGCTGAAGGACAACACCGAGCAAGGCGCCGACCACGCTCCCGGCGAGTCCCATGGCGGCAGCCTCTGTGAGATAGATGGCGAAGGTCCGTCCTGCAGTGACGCCGAGGCAGCGGAGCACCGCAATGGATTCGGTGCGTTGCCGTACGAATACCACCGCGGCGCTGGCCACTCCGATACCGCCTAACAGCAAGGCCAAGAGCGCCACCAGGCCCAGGTATCCCGCAAGCCGGCTCAGCACTTCGTTGAGGTTGCGTTGGTCGCTGGCGACGGTGCGCACCCGCACCCTCTCGGGACCGAGACGGGGGCGGTACTGGGCTGCGAGCTCCTGCGCTGAAATGCCCGGCGGGAATTTGGCAAAGACCTCGTACTGCGCCCGGGCCCCGAAGCCGAGCAGGCCAGTCTCGCTCAGATATCGGGCAGGGATGTAGATCCGGGGACCCAGGGCAAATCGAAACCCCACCTCGGTTGGCGCGTTTCGTATCGTGCCGGTGATGATGAACCTGCCCTCACCAAGAGCGAGGGTGTCCCCAATCCGGGCACCGAGAACCGTGAGGAGGGATGGGTCAACCACAACATGACGGGCTGATTGTAGGCGACGCCACGCAGTAGGCGGATCGGTTGCAAGCTGGCCGTAAAAGGGGTAGGCACCACTCACAGCGGTAACCTGGACCAGCCGGCTTCCCGTCGTACGGGGGACGTACGCCATGCCAGCAAAGCTGGTGATCCGGGCCAGGTCGGCACGACGCGACAAAGTGTCGAGGAGCGCCTCCACTCGGTCTGAGAACGGCTGCCGGCTCGAAAAGGAGATGTCCGCGCCAAGCAGTGCTCTCGCCTGGCGACTCACCGAATCACGCAGGTTGTCGGTGAACGAGTTAATGGCAACCAGCGCCGCCACTCCGACTGCTACCGTTCCAATCAGGAGCCCGGTTCGGCGTGGGGCGGCGCTTAGCTCCCGGGCGGCCATCCGAAGAACGAACAACAAGCCGGTCACGCAGCGGAGTCCGCGATGACTCTGCCGTCGGCGAGATGAATGGTTCGGTGCGCTCGGGATGCGAGATCGAGATCATGCGTGACGAGGACCAGGGTGGTCCCCACTTCCCGATTCAACTCCATCAAGAGCTGGATAATCGTTGCACCGGTGCCGGCATCGAGATTTCCCGTAGGTTCATCGGCAAAGAGTACCTTCGGCCGAATGCTGAATGCTCTGGCCAGTGCCACTCTCTGCTGCTCGCCGCCCGAGAGCTGCGCCGGATAGTGGTGCTCCCGCCCGCTCAGCCCGACGCGCTCCAGCAGCTGCCGGGCTCGTAACCGAGACTCGGCGTCGCCAAGTAACTCGAGTGGCACCTGGACGTTCTCCTGTGCCGTTAAAGTCGGAATCAATTGAAAGGATTGAAACACGAAACCGATCTTTTCCGCCCGCAGTCGTGCTCGCTGGTCTTCTGTTAGAGACCCCAGCTGCTGTCCATCGAGGTGCACCGTCCCCTCCGTTGGCTGATCCAGCCCGGCAAGGAGTCCCAACAGGGTGGTCTTCCCGCTTCCGGACGGTCCCAGAATGGCAAGGAACTCGCCCCGCTCGAGAAGGAAGGTGATATCCTTCAGGACGGTGAGATCACGGTCGCCCGAACGGTAAGTTCGGCTGAGCGACTGGCAGTGTAGAATGACGTCAGACATGCTTCAATGATACTCAGAAACCTTTGCTTCTCCGGCCTGACAGCAGCGGCCCTCTCGGGCTGCGAAGCGGCCAAGGACGACGCAGCCGCAAACCCGCAGACTCCCGAGATCACTTCGCAGCGACCCACGATCCTGTTTCTCGGCACCAGCCTTACCGCTGGTTACGGTATCGATCCGGAGCACGCCTATCCGGCGTTGATCCAGCGCAGGATCGACTCCGCCGGTCTGGACTACCAGGTGATTAACGCGGGCGTAAGCGGAGAGACGTCCGCTGGCGCACTCAGACGGGTGGATTGGCTCCTGGGGCAGCAACCGGTCTCGGTTCTGGTGATCGAAACTGGCGCCAACGACGGCCTCCGTGGCCTTTCTCCCGACTCTCTGCGAGCGAATATTCGGGGCATCATCCAGCGCGCTCGTCAACTGCAGCCATCTGCCAGGATTGTTCTGGTGGGAATGCGCATGCCTCCCAATTACGGTCCAGCGTACACTCGCCGGTTTGAGTCGGTCTATTCGGAAGTGGCTCGGTCTACCGGTGCCACACTGGTCCCCTTCCTGCTCGAAGGCGTTGGCGGAGTCACTGCGCTGAACCAGCCCGACGGGGTTCATCCCACAGCGGAGGGGCAGCGCCGCATGGCGGAGACGGTGTGGCGGGTGCTGGAGCCGGTTCTGAGAGAAGTCGGTAAGGTCTGAAATCCCGCGCTTCACTCAGGAGGATACTCGTTCGCTCCTTCCGCTCATTTCGAGGTTTCCGCTCAGGACGTCGCCGAGCGCTTCTATGAAGAGATCGATCTCCTCTTTGGTGTTGTAGTAATGGGGAGAAATCCGCAGAGCCGAGGTCGCGCTCTTCTGGTCCATATCGATCACCGCGTCCTCCCGTTCCGGTGAGCTGGTATTGATGCCGCGAGACCGAAGAGCGAGCTTCACCTCTCCGGCATTCCTGCCCTCGATGGCAGCGGTCGCTATGGCGCAGAGCTCCGGTCCGCGATCGAGAACCCGGGTCCCTTGGAGATCACCCAGACGCTCGCGCACGTACTCGGCGAGGTCACGGGCGCGGTCACGCGCGACCTCCAGTCCCACCTCATTGGCATAGCGAGCCGCGGCGCCCAATCCGAGCACCAGCGCATGAGGGAACTCCCAGTACTCGAAACGACGGGCATCCGGCGCAAGGACAAAGTCGTCGGCCTCGGTCCAGGTGGCTCCATGCATGTCGACCAGTAGCGGGTGGGCACCGGATTCCAGCATGCGGCGAGCGATGTAGAGGAAGCCGATTCCTCGTGGCCCTCTCAGAAACTTCCGGGCTGTCGCTGCCAGGAAATCACAACCCAGCTGGTCGACCTCTATGGGAACCTGGCCAACAGCCTGGCAGGCATCTATGAGGTACGGCAGGTCTGCCTCGCGGCAGATCCTTCCCACTTCCTCAACTGGCTGAACCAGACCGGAATTGGTTGGAATCCAGGTCAGCGCGACCAGAGCGGGACGGCGGCGGGCCACCAGCTGTCGCACCGCGGCCGGATCGATTCCGCCTTCCGGGGCATCGGGAGCCCGGAGCACCTCTACCCCCCGCCGCCGGGAGAGGGAGAGATACATGATCTGATTGGAGGCATAGTCGGAGCGGCTGGTGAGAATCACATCGCCTGAGCTCAGGTCGAACGCGCTGATCGCCTGAGCAAAAGCGACGGTTGAATTCTGTACCATGGCGATATTTCGAGCCTGGCTGCCAATCACGGCCGCCACCGCCTCATAGCTCTCCTGAATTGCGCCTGCCTGTGATTCGGCTGCCTCGTAGCCACCGATCTCCTGCTCGAGATCGAGGTGGGCCCGGACCGATTCGTGGACCACCCGTGGCACCAGGGCAGCGCCAGCATTGTTGAGATGAACTACCCGAGAGCACCCCGGAGTATCTGCTCGCCAGCGAAGCAGATCTCTTGCCAGCTCGGCAGTTATCGTTCCATCCATGACCCCAGCTCCTCGATCCCACGAGTCCAGTAATGGGTGAGCCGGCTGGCAGCCGTTTGCCGGTCCTGACGTCTCTCTGCCTCCACGATCCGCGCATGGTGTTGGGTGGAGAGAGTCACCCTCCCAGTATCCCTGAGATAGGCCCGCATGTAGCGACGAGGCACCTGCCAGAGGGTGGAAATCATCCCACGCAGGCGCTGGTTGGGGCAGCCGATGAGGAGCGTGTGATGCCACTCCTCTTCCAAGCCCACAATCCGGTCGGCATCGCCTCTGATACTGACCAGCTGACGATCGATTTCCCCCAAGCGACTCAGGCGCTCGCCCGGGATCTCAGGCGAACTGGTCAGAGCCAGCACCTCGAGCGCGCTCAGGATTGCCCCCGCTTCTCTCATCTCGGTGCTGTCCAGGCTCCGAACAGTAAAGCCGCGCCCGATATCCGCATTGAGCACGCCCTCGCGGGCCAACTGGAGTAACGCCTCCCGAACAGGGGTGCGACTGACCCCCAGCTGAACAGCCAGGGTAACATCTTTGACCCGAGCTCCCGGTGCTAACTCACCCCGATGTACCAGTTGAAGGATGTGCTGGTACGCATGGTCGCGGAGCGGTGTCCGAGTGATCACGTGAACCTCCGTCTTTCGTATCCTGTATACAGTATACAGTATTTGACCAGCCTACTTGACCACAGGTAGTGTCACCCGGATGGTCACCGATCCAAACCCGACACGGGGTTCCCTGGCATAACGTAGATCGATGGCATGTACCAGATACTCGTCTCCCAGCTGGTCAATACGGAACGTGGGAAAGCGAGCCCAGCTCAAGAACCGCCGCATGGTCGCAGTCGATTCAGCCACCGAAAACGCAGGGTGAACTGGGCGACCGCGGGGAAAGGTCCGCATCAGCCCGGGCTGCGAGTTCCGCCTGAACAGGTGAACCATGCCCACACGGTACACCGTCTCCTGCTCCGCCACGTAGCTTCTGTCAAAGAGGGTGATGGGAAGTGGACCGGCCATGGCTCGCAACACGTGAGATCCTGAGTTTGCTTCGACCCCCCTGCTGGTCGTCTTGCGCACCGCCGCCCCAGCGACCCACATCGCGGCGGCGTAAACAGCGAAAGCTGTAAGTGCCCACTGGGCTGGTCGCCCTGCACCTGGAGCTCCGGTCCTGCGCCTTCGCCAGCTCCACAACACGCCGGCTGCCAGCATGAGCCAGACATACGGATCTACGATGAAGAGAGCATCGCCGTAGTACCAGCGTCCGGAAAACGGCATCAGCCAGCGGACGCCATAGGTGTTGAGTGTATCCAGGACGGGGTGGGACAGAACAGCTATGAACGAGAGGACGAGGAGTTGCCGCGAGTGGAGCGTGCGTGCCACGCTGCTCCGACGTTCCCGAAGCCGGTGGAGCAAGAGCAGAGTGCCGGTAAGCAGGACGGGAAGAAGGACCAGAGCCAGCACACCGTGGGTCCATCCGCGCCGCCATGCCAGGTCGACCATCGGCGGACCCAAGTAGGTGACGGCATCGATGTCTGGAAGGTTGGCTCCCACGATCAGCGCAGCTGTCCCCATGGCCGTGCGCCGTTCCACCCCAGTGCTGGCCAGGGCGACCCCGACCAGGGTATGGCAGACCGGATCTATTCCAGCCTCGCGTCCAGCTCGAACTGAACATTCCCTTGCAGGGCGGTGGAAACTGGACAGCCCTGCTTGGCCTCCTCGGCAGCCTTCCGGAAGGCCGCCTCATCGATCCGGGGCACCTTACCGCGTACCTCCAAGCGCATTCGCGTGATCTTGAACCCCTCGCCTACTTTCTCGACCGTACATGCGGCTCGGGTGCTGATGCGGTTTGGCG
>DATADG010000111.1:0-12602 GCA_036258655.1 Gemmatimonadales bacterium
CGACGATGCCGACCTTCTTGCCCGGACCGGCCTGCCAGTGGCGCAGCGGCGAATAGGTGGTGATGCCCGCGCACAGGAGCGGCGCGACGGCGGCGAGCTGGTCGGGGGGGGTGGGTGATCTTGAGGACAAACTTGTGGTCGACCACGATCCGCTCGGAGTAGCCGCCGACCGTGTGGCCAGGGGGCTCGACAATTGGCCCGTTGTAGGTCGGGGTGAAGCCGTTCTCGCAATACTGCTCCAGCCCCTCGTCGCAGGACTGGCAATGCTGGCAGCTGTCCACCATGCAGCCCACGCCCACCATGTCGCCGATTTCGAACCTGGTCACCTCCTCGCCCACCGCTGTCACGTGGCCCACGATCTCGTGGCCGGGAATGCAGGGATAGAGGGTGCCCTGCCATTCAGAGCGGACCTGGTGGAGGTCCGAGTGGCAGACGCCACAATAGGCAATGTCGATCTGCACGTCGTGCGGGCCGGGTTGACGGCGCGTGATGTCGATGGGCTCGAGCGGCTTATCAGCCGCGTGGGCGCCGTAGGCCTTGATAGTAGCGAACCGTGCGCGGCCTGGGCGCTCTAGCGGCAGGACGGTAGCTCTTCCTTCGTCAGTATTGGCCATGATTCGATTTCCCCTGGAACTCACATCTCATAATGAACGGGCACACGCGGAGCGCGTTGTGACCTCCCTGGGACGGGAGCCGAGCGCGTAAGCTAGACCGCGGACCGGAGCTGAGAAGTGCTTCGCATCACACCAATCTCCGCGCGTGCGGCTGCCACTAGCGCAAACTGCCTAGGAGCCGCCGCTGTCGATCGCGCGAAGCTCCTCGGGCGGTTTGACGTGCCTGAACTCCCGCCATAGCAGGAGGTCGTAGCCGATCTTCATGCCGGCCCCGATCACCAGCGGGAGCATCAGCGAGACGTCTTGCATCAGCACTCCGGCAAAGGCAGGCGCAACAGCCCAGGCAGCCATCCGGACGAGGTGGGTGACGCCCGATGCGACCGTCCGCTCCTCCGGCCGGACGACCGCCATCACGTAGGACTGCCGAGTGGGGACATCCATCTCCACCAGCCCTTCCCGCAGGAGAAACAGCACCGCCGCGACCGGAAAGCTCGAGGCGTACGCCACCGATACGAGGAGCAGGCTGGAAGGGATATGGGTAAACACCATTGTGTTTACCAGACCGATCCTGCGGGCCAGCGACGCCGCAGCTATATGCGAGGCAGCGTTCGCCACCCGGGCAGCGAAGAAGATCGCGCCGATGGCTCCGAGGCCGACGCCGAATCGCTGGTAGAAGAAGAACGAGAGCAGCGCGGTCGTGAGAAAACCGCCGGCCAGACTGTCGAGCGCGAACAGCGATGAAATCTTCCAGAGGATCCGCCTGCTCTCGGGGGAAACTCGAATCAGACGGGAGACGTCGGGCATCTCGACGGCCCTCGACAGGCTGAGGTACGCCGCGGCGGGTGCAAGCGAGAGCACCGCGTACGCTGCCATAGACCAGCGAAGCGCGGGCGCGCCAGTGAGCATCCCGCTCTCCTGGAGGAGGGCAGGGAGTCCTGCGGCCAATCCACCAAGAGCGTGGCCGATGTCCTGGAGCACGTTGTACCTGGCGAAGGCCATCGTCCGTTCGGTATCGGGCAGCAGGGCAGGGAGCACGGCTTGCTCCAGTACCAGTGCAGCGCCGCGGTCTCGTCCCATGCCATTGACCATTCCGAGCAGCGCCGCAGCCCCGAGCACCAGTGGATGGGAGCTCAGCGCGAGAGCGACTCCGCCCGCTGCACTGAGAAGCGTCACCGCGAGGAGCACGCGCCGGTGTCCCACGCGATCGCCCAGGAACGTGACCAGGAACGTGCCGGCAGCAGCACCGGTGAGACCGGCACTCACGACCAGGCCGATCGCCCCCGCGTCGAGCCCGAGCTCGGCGAGGTAAACACCCAGGAGAACGCCGATGAATCCGGTGGCCAGCGCCCGAACGAACGTGGCCAGATAAATCAGGTGCCGGTCGCTCACTGGCCCTTTTATCTACCTCTTGACAATATCTGTTACAACAGCTAATGTAGCGCCATGGCGCAGACCATTGGACACGCACTCCGGCAGACCAAGCCGTTCCGCTCGCTCCAGGAGCAGGTTGTCCTCAATCTCATGCGCACCGCCCGGGTCGTGGAGGAGGACTGGATTCAGTACCTCAAGCGGACCGAAGGCATCTCAACGAGCCAGTACAATATTCTCCGAATCCTCCGCGGCGCTCGGCCCAAAGCCGTCAAGATCACCGACATTGCCGAGCGCATGGTCAACCGCGACCCCGACGTTACGCGTCTGGTCGACCGCCTGATCAAGCAGGGTTTGGCCTGCCGGGAACGGGGGACCGAGGACCGGCGGGTAGTCCTGGTCGAGATCACCGGTGCCGGACTGGCAATGCTGGCTCGGCTCGATGAGCCGTCTCTCGAGTCTACCGCCGCGGCCATGGCCGGCCTGAGGCCGGATCAGCTGAGAACACTAGACACGCTCTTGAACGAAGTCAGGGCCGGCATCCGGCCATTCCCCTGATTTTTTTGTTGTCTGATATCTGTTACAACAGATAACCTCAACACAAGGAGCTTGCCAGATGTGGTCCACCGTTCTTTCCCCGCGAGTCCTCGGCAGCGTAGCAGTGTTCACCACACTCGGAGTTGGACTGTCCGCCGAAAGCACTGACGGCGGGCACACTCTGCGCGGCCGAGTGGAGCGAATGGGAGCCGGCACGGTTCAGAGCTTCCTCCGGACCAACGCTGCCGGCGCCCCCATCGCTCTCGGCGTGACCCTCTCGCCCCGTGCGCTGGACCAGCTTCCCCCCAGGCCCAACACCGTGAGCCGCTGCTTCGACATGAACGGAGACAGGAAACACACCGGGCATGAATGCATTGGCGACGAGGAGCGGATCCTCGATGTTCCGGTGAATGCCGCATCTGGCCTCCCTTTCAAGTGGATCACGGTCAACTGGAACCCCGCTGGCCATCCAGCCCCGTACAACCGACCCCACTTCGACTTTCACTTCTATGCCGCGGATCGCGATCGCATCGAAGCGATCACGGCCGGACGCTGTGGCGAGCTGGTGGACTGCGGCCACTTCACCCGCGCCACCCGGCCGCTGCCGGATCGCTATCATCCCCGCGGCCACATCAGCGTCGGTGCGGTCGTGCCCCGGATGGGCAATCATCTGCTCGATTCCCGATCACCCGAGATCAAGGATTCCCTTCCCTTCACCCGGACATTCATTTACGGGGCGTACGAAGGCGAGCTGATCTTCTGGGAGCCGATGATCACGCGGGATTTTCTGAAGGAAGTACGGAGTGCCTGCTTCGATATCAGTCAGCCCGAAGGATTTCGGCAGGCGGGATACTATCCCACGGAGTATTGTGTGCGACGGAACCAGCGAGGAGAGCGGACAGTATCGCTCGAAGGTTTCCGGTACGTAGAGGCAAGTTGAGGGACGAGAGGGCGACACTTCCACATCCATTGAGACGAGTCATGCCAGACAAGAAGATTATCGCGGTCGTTGGAGCCACCGGAGCGCAGGGTGGGGGACTGGTCCGCGCTATTTTAGCCGACAGGAGCGGTGCGTTTGCGGTGCGGGCCATCACCCGAAACCCTGACTCCGACAAGGCGCAGGCACTTCGGTCCGCAGGCGCCGAGGTCGTCAAGGCTGACATCGACGACCAGACGAGCATCGAGCAGGCATTCAGCGGTGCCTACGGTGCTTTCTGTCTCACCAACTTTTGGGAGCACTTCTCGCCGGAGCGGGAGCTGGAGCAGGCGCGCAACATGGCTCAGGCCGCGAAGAATGCCGGGATCCAGCACGCCATCTGGTCTACTCTCGAGGACACCCGCAAGTGGGTCCCGCTGGAGAGCGACCAGATGCCGACCCTCCACGGCAAGTACAAGGTTCCCCACTTCGACGCGAAGGGTGAGGCCGACCAGTTCTTTCGCGACCTCGGCGTGCCGACGACCTTCCTGCTGACCTCGTTCTACTGGGAGAACTTCATCTATTTCGGATCGGGACCTCAGCGCGGGCCCGACGGGACGTTGTCACTCGTCTTCCCCCTGGACGACAAGCCTCTCTCCGGGATTGCAGTCGAAGACATCGGCAAGTGCGCCTACGCGATCTTCAAACGAGGGAAGGAATTCATCGGGAAGACCGTGGGCATCGCCGGCCAGCACCTCACCGGCAAGCAGATGGCCCGTGCCATGAGCGAGGCCTTGGGGCAGGAGATTCGGTACACCAATGTGCCGCCCGAGGTCTACCGCAGCTTCGGGTTCCCCGGCGCGGACGACCTGGGCAACATGTTCCAGTTCAAGCGCGACTTCAACGACTACTTCACCGGTGCGCGGAATCTCGAGTTCGCCCGCTCGTTGAATCCCGAGCTGCAGACGTTCGAGGAATGGTTGGCGGTGCACAAGGAGCAGATTCCGATCCCAGCGGGGGTGTAGCGCTCAGGCGGAGGGGTGGACAGTCGTTACCGGGTTACTACTTCTGTCCGCCCCTTCTCGAGCACCTCTTCGATAGCAGCCGCGGACAGCGCGGGCCAGAAGTGATGTCCCTGTCCCAGCGTACACCCCAGCTCGATCAACGCCGCTCGTTGCTCGGTCCTCTCGATGCCTTCGGCAATCGTCTGCAGCCTGAGCGTGTCGCCTAGGCCGATGATCGCGCGCGCCAGCGCGGAGCGGTCGGCGCCCTGACCCACTTCCTCCACGAACGGCTTCGCGATTTTCAGAATGTCGATCGGAAAACGCTGTAGGTAGCTCAGGGACGAGTACCCGGTACCGAAGTCGTCGATTGCGAGCCTGACGCCCAGTCCCTTGAGCTGCTGCATTCGCTCGAAGACCGCGTCGGTCTGCTGCATCAGCACGCTCTCGGTGATCTCCAGCACCACCAACGATGGTTCCACCCCGGACGCGACGAGTGCCTTGCCGAGCGCATCGGCCAAGCCTTCTCCCTGAAGCTGGCGGCCTGAGATGTTGACCGACACCGAGAGCGAAAGCTCTGGGTGCGCGGCGCGCCAGACCTGGAGCTGCCGGCAGGCTTCGCCGAGCACCCATACCCCCAGCTGCAGAATCAGGCCGGTCTCTTCGGCAAGCGGGACGAAGTGCTGCGGCAGCAGCCGTCCAAACCGTGGATGCTCCCATCGAAGCAGCGCCTCGACACCGTAGATGCCACCTTCCTTCAGGCTCACGATCGGCTGGTAGAAGAGAATCAGTTCGCTCCGCTCGATGGCGTGGCGAAGTGCGGCCTCGAGGTCGAGCCGCTCCCGGATGTCCGCATACATCCGTGACTCGTAGGTCTCCGCCCGCCCCTTGCCGTGCCGCTTGGCGGAATACATCGCCATGTCCGCGTTCCGGAGCAGGTCGTCCGCGCTTTCGCCGGGAGCGGCGGACGCAACCCCGATGCTCACCGTCACTCGGAGCTGGTTGCCACTCAGTGAGAACGGGTGTGACATCGCGGCGGCGATCCGCTCAGGGAGCCCCTCCGATCCATCTGCCCCTTCAATCAAGATCGCGAACTCGTCGCCACCGAGCCGGGCCACGGTATCGGCGGTGCGGGCGCAGGCCAGAAATCGCTCCGCGGCGGCAATGAGCAGGCGGTCGCCCTCAGCGTGACCCAGACTGTCGTTCACGTTCTTGAAATCGTCCAGATCGAGGTAGAGCACGGTCACCGGGCTCCCCCGCCGCTGGGCCAGGGCGAGCGCGTGGCTTACGCGGTCGCGGAAGAGCGCCCGGTTGGCGAGGCCGGTGAGCGGATCATGGAACGCCTGGTGAGTCAGCTGCTCCTCCAGCCGTCGCCGCTCGCTCACGTCTCGGGTGTTGAGCACGATACCCTTCACGCTGGGGTCGTGCAGCAGGTTGGTAGCGAGGATCTCGGCGTTGAGCCACGATCCGTCCGGCTGGCGAAACCGCCACTCGACCGGACCGGCGACCCCCGGCCCCTGCGCCGCGCTCCTGAAGAAGGTTGCCGCTCGCTCCCGGTCATCAGGATGGAGCAGCTCCGTGATGGTGTGGCGAAGCATCTCCGCAGGGTCATATCCGAATACCCTGGTGGCGGATGGGCTCACGAACCGAATCATGCCATCCGCCCGGGTGATGATGATGACGTCCGACGAGTGCTGCACCAGCGAGCGGAACCGGGCCTCATTCTGCCGGTGCGCCCGCTCGGCGAGAAGCCGTACGTTCTCCCGGACGGTGAGGAGCTGACGGAGCACGACAAGCGCTGTAACCAGCAGGGCCCCGACCACGAGTCCGCTGATGGGGTCAGTCCAGGGGCGGAGTGCCACGACCAGGAGCAGCACGTATGTCGTGCCGACCGCCAGGTACGGCAAAGGACTCACCGGCTGGACACGGGGACCCGGCAATGCGGAGGCCGCCTGTCTGGTAACCGGCCGCCGCCAGTACAGCTCGGCGCTCCAGATCAACATCACGTAGCAGATGAGGAAGACCGCGTCGGCCCAGCTCGCGCTGCGACTGCCGACCTCCAGCTGCACGAGAATGAAGGTGAGATCGGCGATCACACCCACCGACAGGCCGGTCACCAGCAGTCCGAACGCCAGGCGGTTGCCATCGCTGGGCCGGCGGAGCAGCACGGTCGTGACGCCGAGCAGCACCAGCATGCTGGCCAGCGGATAGGCGAAGGCGAGGAGCGTGACCACGACGCTGCTCTCCTCCGACGCGGCGGTCGGACGCACCGAGAAATACCAGATCGCGACGCCGCCACCCACCAGCACCATAGCGGCGTCGAGCGCGAATTTCCTCCGCTCCATCCGGGTGCGCCGCGCCAGCGGGAAGGAGAGTAGCGCGGCGAGCGTGAGCAGCGAGTCGGACAGGTAGAACGCATCCGCCCAGGAGACCGGCGGGCTTTCCTGATGGGTAAGGATGTGGCCAGTCGAGATGGCGTTGCCGATGAAAACCATTGCCCCGCCGAGTGCGAGCAGCCGGAGGGCCTTGCGAACGCCGGGATCGAGAGTCTCGCCCCGAGAGGCCAACGCGAACAGCGTCAGCACCGTCAGGTTGAGCGGCATGAACGCGATGTTGCCGATGATGTCGCGAGTCGCCGCGCTGCCCCAGCCGCTCGCCTCCCAGACCAGATACAGCACGGCGTAGAGCGCGGTCGCGAAGGCCACCGTGCCGATCGGCAGACGGCTTATGCCCGATGGTTCGTTCACGCGATCCTGTTGGAAAGGACGTGGCAGCTCGGCAGCATTACCCATGCGGGTGCTCCCGGGCGATCAGATGGTGCGTTTGGGGGAGCAGTAAATAAACGAGTGGGTACCTGATTCGCCAGCCGAGGCGGATAGGCGGTCTGCTCGTCCGCTTTGCGCCTCGGCTGGTCCGCCTACCAACTCAGCCAGTAGCTCGCCTTGATCGCCAGCACATTACGAGACGCGCCACCGGAGAAGAGTGCGTCCAAATCCCGCCCTAGCCGGAAATCGCCGAACGGCTCGTCGTTCTCGCGGTTCTGCTGCCAAACGAGGAAGAGCGTAGAGCCAGAACGCCATTCCCAGCGAAGCACCGCGTTCCCACGAAGCGAGCGGATGGTAAAATCCTGTCGGGGCACCGTGAATGTCCCACCGCCGTCGCCGGGGTCGATCTCGCTGCGGTCGCTCGTCTCGCTGATTGTCCCCTTGTCCCGCCCATAGACCAGGAAGTCGTAGCTGCGGGGCCTCGCAAACTCCTTCAGCTCGGTGAAGTCACCGGACGAGATGAGCGGCTGGAGGAACAGCTGTAAGCTGAGCGTCGGGGTGAAGGTCCAGTTCACCCGGGTTACCATCGACAGCTCGCGCTGTTCGAGCGTCGCAAAGACGTACCGGGTACCGAACGTCGACGTGGCGGCCGGGTCCGGCACCGACGTCACGTACTGCGACTGAGTCCGCTTGAGCGTAAGCGCCGGCCCGAGGCTCAGGTACAACGCCGCCGAGGGCCGCGCGCTCAGGGTCAGGTCGGCTTGGGTTGTGTGCTCGTCAGCCGAGGTCCACGACTGGACGAAGTTGCCGGTCAGCCTGGTGGTCTTCCGTGTGTCCGAGTTGACCGTCAGCCGGACATCCCCGAACGTCGGCTGCCGCGCCAGCGGACCGCCCCGGGTAAGACGGTCATCGTAGGCGGGCGGTGCGTAATCACCGCGCAGCTCGAAGTCCCAGAAATTGTGGAGCTGGCCGAGAAGGATCAGGCCGTACGACCCGTAGATCAGGTCGCCGTCGAAGTTCCATTGATGGTTGGTGAAAGGAAAGATGCCGTAGTTTCGCAGCAACGGGCCGGGCTGCCGTTCGTAATACTCCAGAGCGGTCGAGATGCCGCGCTGCGAAGCCTCCGACTGGAAACCCAGGTCATTGGACTCGAATCCCGGGCTGGTCTCCTGATACACCAGGCCGCCTTGCCAATGCTTTCCGCTGTTCTTCCGGAGCGCCAGTTGCCAGGTATGACCGCTGAGCGAGGTTCGCGTGGGGTCGAACTGGAAGCTGGTAGCGTCCGGGCGCTGGTAGTACCGCGCACTGGACTGCTGGGTCAGGGCAATTGCATCCGGAGTCCCGCGCACGGTGCTGAAACCAACCGACCCATCCAGCGACCAAACGCGCTCGGCCCATGAGTTGGTGAAGTCAAACCCGACGGCGTAGGCGCTGCTGCGGAGGAGGGACGTGAGCTCGGGGCTCTCCTGATCCCGGTTGACTGCTGTGGCAATGACCCCGACCGTACTGTTGCCGCCCCGCAGATCCTTCCGCACCCGTCCTACGAAATAATTGGTCAGCGGCTCGACGGGCACGGTCACCCGATTCCCGAGGGCATCCACGTAGCGGGCCTCTTCGCCGGCGGTCACTGCGTCCAGCACTCCGATCGACCAGCCGCCCTGGGTACGCCCGCTCAGTTTGGCGGCGGCATGAATCGACGTCTCGGTTGGGGCGTCGAGGAAGCTCACTCCTTCTCCGCCCATGGTTCGCTGCGGCTCGCGCCCGATCCGGCGACTGAAAAAGATGTTCGGAACGCCAAAACTATTCGAGGCCCGGATGCCGCCGAACCGAAATACGTCTGCCCCCTCCACAAAGAAGGGGCGCTTCTCGGGATAGAAGGTCTCGAACACGCTGAGGTTGACCACGGCCGGGTCGACTTCGACCTGCCCGAAATCGGGATTCACAGTAGCATTGAGGGTGAGATCGCTGGTGACGCCGTACTTGAGATCCAGGCCGGCCGACCCGCGGTACTCGTCGCCGCTGCGGAAGGGATCCCCAGCCTCCGCTGGTTCGTAGGCGGCCTGGGCCAGGAGATAGGGCGCGAGCTCGAGTCGGCGCTGTGCCTGGAGCGGCCCCAGGCCCACCAGGTGACCGTAGCGGCTCACTCCGCCGACTTCGCTCTTCGGCACGAAAGCGAACCAGTCTTCCTCGCCCTTTCGAAGAATCTTCCGATAGAACTGAATGCCCCAGACGCCGTCCGCGGTCGAGTTGTAGCGTAGCTGGGATAGCGGAATCCGGATCTCCGCGGTCCATCCGAGCGAGTCCATCTCCGTCGCGCTCTCCCAGACCGGGTCCCAGGAGAGGTCCTCCTCACTTCCCTGGGCCGAGGAACCGAGAATGCCGTCCAGGGTCGCGCCACCTGGTGTCACCCTGAAGCGCACGCCGCTCAGGTGGTCGTGAAAAGTGTCGAGATAAACGTCGAACTCGTCTGCCTCCACTGGGTCATCCCGCCGAGCTAGCGCCGCCTTGATCAGCCTTGGCTCGCGGTCATGAAGACGAGCGCCGATATAGAGTGCGTCGTCGTCGACGAGCACCCGGACCTCCGTGCGCTCCGTTGCGGGCTGCCCCTCCGCCGGATCGGTCTGGGTAAAGCCGGTGGCTGGCTGGGCCAATGCCCAGGAGTTCTCATCCAGCCTGCCGTCTACGCTAATGGTGCCCTGAGCTCTGGCAGCCCTGATCTCGGGCGCAGAGGCGTGCCGGCTGAGAGCTGTGGCCTGGGGAGCTGGAGTTTGGTTTTGGAGGGTTGCCACGATGGCGAAGGCGAAAGTAACTGTCGATCCAGCGAGCATAGGACTCCCGGGAGTGCGAGTGAAGAACCTCGACTCTTTGATACGTCGCTATGCCGAATGGTTGTATGCGGAAGCTTTGAAGGTCCAGCCTATGAGCGAATCAACGAGCCGATCAACGCTCCCAAAGCTGCGGCGGGCACTGCGATGATGAGCAGAGCCCGCCCCACTTCGTCAATCTCGCACCGCGTGTCAGGGTCGTCGCAGTAGCCGATCAGAAAAACCGTTGTCGCAGCTACTCCGATCAGCCCTCCAACCAGGAGACCGGTACCGGTATGCGAACGGGTGACTGTGGTATCCTGCAGCGGTATCAACTCCGCTTCATTCAACGCCCAACCCGGTTTTCCCATTCTGTCCGTCAATGGGGGCGCCTGCCAGGTTGACATCCGGGGGACCGCCTCCTGGGCAGCCAGACCCGCGGGGCTGCCGAGCAGGAGAGCGTTCACCAACAATCCTGTTGTACACAGCGGTCGCATCGGTGTATCTCGTCGCCTCCGGAAGAGCGAATACCCGCCAGGGAGAAGGCGGAATCTACTCCCGCCCGTCCACGGCTTCCACGGATCTGAGATAGCTCCAGAGCGCCTGCAGTTCCGTCTCGGTCATCTTCCGCGCGAAGGGGATCACTTCCGTCATCGGCGTGCGAAGCCCGGTGCCATCCGGCCGACGTCCTTTCCGCATTGCGGTCACGAACTGGGTATAGGTCCACTCGCCGAGACCATCGCGACTCGGCGTCAGGTTGGCTGCGGGTGGCCAGCTCGGATCGCCGCCGACGATCGGCCCGCCCCCAAGGTCGGCCCGATGGCAGCCCATGCAGGTGGCCGCGAGGTGGCGGCCGAATTCAATGGTGAGCCCCGCTTCCGGCGGGGTAAGTGGGTGTGGCGTGTGATGGGAGTCGATGAGATCAGCCGAAAGGGTGAACCTGCCGGTCGCGAGGAGGATATTGCCCAGCGGGCCGAGGCTTGGCGGCGGCACGGTCTTATTCACCGGCGGCTGGTTCTCGAGAAAGACAATGATATCGGACAGCTCCTGGTCGCTCATCCGGCGGAAGTCCTGCGATGGCATGAGCGCAGGGGTGCCGTCTGGTTTGATGCCGTGGCGGACGATGCGATCCCAGTCGGCGGGTCGGTATTGTCGGGTCACGCTCCCGCTGCCAGGCGTCAGGTTCGGGCCCAGAATGCGGCCGATCGGCGGTGCATCGATCATGATGCCACCTCCAAAGTCCGGTCCGTGACATCCAGTGCAGCCGTAGCGCGCCTGGACCAGATGTTTGCCCCGCTCGAAGGCCACCGCTCGCGCCGGCTCGGTCAATCCTGGTTCCTCCCCTTGCAGAGGAAAAGGGATGGGAAAATGCACAGTGTGGACTGAGTAGGTGCGGGACAGTTTCGGCTTGCGGTGAACAGGGCCCAGCCATAGAAGACCAGACCGGTGAGGATCAGCCCGGCGAGCGCGATGCCGACAATTTTGAAAGCTTTCACGCCCGCAAACTTAGCTGCACCATGCCTGCTGGTTCACTCCGGAATCGGAGCTAGCCAGCCTAGGTCGCCGATCGCCTGGAGCCGCGCCTGGAGCGCCAGCCGCTCCAGTTTCTCGACTGGAAGCGCCAGCAGGAGATCGATGCGCCGGCTGATCAGGGTGAACGCATTCCTGAATGCAGCGCGTTTGGTTTCTTCATCGCCCTCCACTGCGGCGGGATCGGGCATTCCCCAGTGTGCCAGGACGGGCTGGCCCGGGAAGACAGGGCAGGATTCTCTGGCGTTATCGCACACGGTGATCACGATGTCCCAGCGCTCGCGTTCGAGTCCCTCGAGTTCGCGCGGCTGATGACCCTGCCACTCTATGCCACTCTCCCGCAGCACCTCGAGCGCGAACGGGTTTACTCTGGCTGCCGGGTGCAAGCCAGCGCTTTGGGCCTGGAACCGCCCTTCGGACCTCTGGTTGAGTATCGCCTCCGCGATCTGGCTCCGGGCCGAGTTCCCGGTACAGAGGAAGAGCACTCTCACTTTATGACCTTCCGCATCACCACCGCCGAGGCGGGGCAGGCAGACTGGAATTCGACCGAAGCCCGCACACCTTCGGCTACGGCGTCACGGCTTACACAGGCAAAGCCGAATTTGGGGAAATACTGCTCAGCCGTCGTGGTGAGCAGGTAGACGTCATCGATCCGCCGCTCGCGGGCGAGATCCAGCGCCCGTTCGACCAGCAGCCGGCCCACGCCGGTTCCGCGCCAGCTCTCCTCGACGGCGGCGGAGCGGAGCAGCGCCGACCGATCGTACAGCTCCAGTCCTACCACGCCCACCAGGTTGCCTTCGCTCTTCGCAACAATGAAATGGGAGAACGCGTCCGCCACTCCCGCCGTCGGCAAGTCGGCCTTGCCTAACAGAGAGAGTACCTCCGGCAGATCATCGGGTTGGGCGATGCGCAACTCGACGCAGTGACCATTCCGGACTTCTGGACTCATCGTTTCGCCTCCTGATACGGCTTGCGGGCCCGAACAAACGCACCCATGACCCGCCCGCCCACTTCGCGAGCCAACAGATCGGTGTCGAGTCCGGTGCCGACAAGGAACGCTTTGGCGT
>DATADG010000112.1:0-9097 GCA_036258655.1 Gemmatimonadales bacterium
CGGCGCTCGAGCGCCTGAACCCGGCGGCGTTGGGAGCGCTCGAGCAGTGGGGGGTCGAGTAAGAGATCCTGAGCAACTCTGAGTGTGAGCCACAGGGCGAACAAGCCTCCCCGCTTGGGCCCTCGCCCAGTCTGGCTCAGCAACGAGAGCAAGGCCGTGGCGGCCGGATCCCACCCGTTCACCCGAGGCTCCGGTTCACCGCGGCGTGCACCAGGTCGGGCGCAATGTCCAGCATGCAGCGATGGTGACCCAGAGGACAACGAGGCCCACCTTTACTGCTGCAGGGCCTGCATGGCAGTTCCAGCTCGATCACCTCTGCTCGCTGGCTGTAGGGAAAGAAACCGAATGGCCGCACCGTCGGCCCAAACAGAGCTACCACCGGCGTCTTCACCGCCGTCGCCATGTGCATGACGCCGGTATCGCCGGAGACCAGGACCGCAGCCCGGCGGAGCAGCGCCCCAGTCCCCTGCAGACCAAAACGTCCGGCAGCATTCGCGATTCGCCCGTCCATTATGCTCACCAGCGCATCACCAAGCCTCGCGTCTTCAGTCCCTCCGACCACGATAAGGCGGAAACCCTGCTCCAGTAAACGGCCGGCGAGCAAGCGCCAGTGCTCCACTGGCCAGCGCTTGGTGGAGTGCGCCGCCCCTGGTGCTAGAGCGATGATCGGCCGTTGCTCCAGGTCTGTTCCCGTCAGCCATGCTTCTGTCTCCCGCTCCGCCTCGGGTGACACGAAAAAATCCGGGCACTCCCCGTCGGGGGTGAGTTGGAGGGCGCGAGCCGCATCGAAGTAGCGTTCCGCGAGAGGCCGTCGATGCCGGTAGTAGTCACGTTTGCTGTAGATCAGGGCCGCTCTGGCCAGTCGGTGCTTGGGATACGTGCTCCATGGCCCAGGGACCATCGCCCGAAGCAGCCGAGATCGAAGGCTATCGTGAAGGTCGAGCAAATGAGTGTACCGCCCCGCCCGGAGCTCGCGCGCCAGAAGCCGGAGCGGGCGATCTGGTGGGGCGTCGAGCACCCGGTCCACGTGCGGATTGTGGCTGAGCAAGGAAACATATGCCGGCTTGGTGAGGACCGTGATACGCGCGTCAGGATACCGGCGGCGAATGGCGCGTAGAAGAGGAGTCGTAAGGAGAACGTCGCCGATTGAGCTGAACCGGACAGCCAGCACGTTCAGGGAGATAGGCACGTCCTGCACGGCGTATAAGTAAAGCGGCAGATGGTAAGTGTGTAAGCCGTTTCGGGAAACAGCGTGAACGGTGAACAGTAAACAGTGAGCGGTGCCGGGAGGATTGGCCTGTTCACTTCACCGTTTGCTGCTCACGCTTTTAGTTTCTACGCATGCCCCGCCCGAAGAGCATCCTCTGGGTCGACGACGAGGTTGAGAGCCTCACGTCGCACATTCTGTTTCTGGAGGAGCAAGGATTCGCCGTCGAGACCAGTGCCCACGGAGATGACGCGCTGGTGCTGCTCCAGCGCCAGCCGTACGGGGTTGTCCTGCTCGACGAGCAGATGCCGGGACGGCGCGGGCTCGATCTCTTCCATGCGATCCGCGCCATCGATCATGGTATGCCCGTCGTCATGGTCACCAAGAGCGAAGAGCCGGACACACTCAAAGATGCTATCGGGGCGGAGATCTCGGATTATCTCATCAAACCGGTCAATCCACGTCAAATCCTGTCGGTCGTGACGCGGCTGCTGGAAGGCGACCGCATTCGGCAGCAGCGGCTGTCACGTGACTTCGCCACGCGCTTCCGGGAGCTGGAGGCTCGGCGGGGATCCCCTCTCGCATGGCGTGAGTGGGTGGAGCTGGTTGTGGAGCTTGCGGAATGGGAGGTTCGCCTGGGTCAGGCAGACGAGCCCGGGCTCCAGGATGCGCTCAGGACGCTTCAGGAGAGTCTGCGGCAGGACTTCGCACGTTATCTGCAGCGAAACTACGCAAACTGGCTGCACGAGGGCGACAGCGACCGGCCGCCACTCTCGGTGGATATCGGGGCCGAATTCCTCAGGCCCATTCTCGATATGCATGGCCGGGTCATGTTGGTCGTGGTGGATTGTCTCCGGCTGGATCAATGGGCCATGATCCGCCCGTTGATCAGCGCTCTCTTCGATATCGAAACCGCGCATTATTTCTCGATCCTGCCGACTGCCACGCCATTTGCGCGGAATGCGATCTTCAGCGGACTGTTTCCCGCGGAGATCAAGGCGCGCTATCCCCATTGGTGGAACGATCACGAGGACGCCAGCCTCAATGCCCACGAAGCCGAGCTCCTGAGTGAGCACATGCGGGAGCTCACTGGGCGCTCGGTGCCGATCCATTACGAGAAGGTGTTTACGGCAGCGGATGGTGAAGCACTCTTGAAGCGACTGCCGGCGCATCTCGCGCAAGACGGGGTGACCGCCCTGGTCTTCAACTTCATCGATCAGCTCACCCACGGCCGAACCGAGAATTCCACGTTGTTCGAAGTCGCGCGGGACACTCCAGCACTGCGGAACCTCACTCGTACCTGGTTCGAGCGGTCGCCGCTCTGGGACGCGCTGCGGGAGGCGGAGCGGCGACAGGTTCCCGTGCTCCTGACCACCGATCACGGTTCGATTCACTGCCACACGCCAGCTACTGTTTTCGCGAAGCGGGATACAACGTCGAATCTGAGATATAAGTTTGGGGACGACCTACGGGCACAGGACCCGGCATCGGCCCTGGTGGTGGATGATCTGCCCAGCTTTGGACTCCCGGCACGAACGCCAGGGACCCGGCTCCTGCTGGCCACTGGCGATCGGTTCTTCGTCTATCCGACGAAACTGCGTGAATACCAGGCTCGCTATCGAGGAGCGTTCTTGCACGGCGGAGTCTCTCCGGAAGAGGTCCTGCTTCCAATAGCGCTGCTTACCCATCGCCAAGGGTAGCTGTGGGCACTGAAGCCCGGCTCCTCCGACTCGTCCTGCCGTACCGCGGTTTGCTGGCCCTGGGGCTGCTGACCGCTTTCCTGGCGTCGCTGTTGGACGGCGTCACACTGGTCATCCTGATTCCACTCTTGAAGCACCTCTTCGGGACGGCTGGAGAGCTTCGGACCGGCTCCAGTCGCCTGGAAGAAGTGATGGACCGAGTGGTCCAACCGCTGATCAGCGGCCTGACGCCAGGCCAGGCGACAGCGAGACTGGTGCTCCTGCTGGCACTCGGGCTCCTGCTCAAGAATGTCCTGAGCTATGCCTCCACCCAGATCTCGGTCCGCGCTCAGGAGGGTCTGGTGCGCGATCTGCGCTCGCGGCTCTTCAGCCACCTGCTCAGGTTGGATTTCGGCTTTTTCCAGCGAATCAGGGCCGGGCAGCTCATCTCAACCATGATCACCGAGGTGGATCAAACCAAGACAGTGATCACAGCGTCACTGCTGGCGCTTTTCCGCAATGTCGTCGTGGTGCTGACCACGGTGTTCATCTTGAGCCAGATCTCAATTCGTCTCACGCTGCTCACCCTTGCCTTCGTCCCGCTTTTAGTACTGGGTCTGCAGGTGCTCCTCAGGCGATTACGTCGGCACGCCCAGGCGCGGGCACTCGAGCGAGGCGAGATCACCTCCACCGTAAGTGAACGTCTCGGTGCCATCCGCCTCATTCGTGCTTACGGAGAGGAGGAGCGCGAATCCAGCCGGTTTCACACCCAGGCCGAGCGGTACCGTAAGCGGGTCATCCGCACGCAACGCTTCTCCTCTCTAACGAGTCCGCTGACCGAAATTTTTGCGGGTTTCCTGCTGATGGTGATCATCTGGGCCGGCACCCAGCCCGAGCTAGTGGGGCTTTCCGCGCCGTTAGCACCCGAGGCCGTCATCGTCTTCCTGATGGCGTCGCTCAAACTCTCCTCTCCACTCAAGGCGATCGCCTCCTTTCCAGCCGCCATGGCAGTGGCGCTCGCGAGCGCTGAGCGAATCTTCCATTTCCTCGATCAACCGGCTCGGGAGCTCGAGCAACCTGGCGAGGAGGTGGCGCGGTTCGAGCGCGAGATCGTGTTCGACCGTGTCTCATTCCGGTATGGGGAGGGTGACCTGGTGCTCGACGAGGTTTCCTTCCGGCTCGACCGCGGCAAGGTCGTCGCTCTGGTCGGACCGTCGGGAGCAGGGAAGTCAACTGCCGCCGACCTGCTCCCCCGATTTCACGATCCCACCAGTGGTCAGATCCTGATGGATGGTGTGCCGCTCAGCCGCTTGAGCCGGCGCTCAGTGCGAGCCTTGATGGGCGTAGTCAGCCAGGATGCGATTCTGCTCAATGACACGGTGTCGGCGAACATCTCGTACGGCTCTCCCCACGCAACCAGAGAGCAGATCGAGGCCGCAGCACGGGCCGCAAATGCTTCAGGCTTCATTGCGACACTTCCCGACGGCTACGGGACTATGCTCGGGGAACGGGGAACCCGCCTGTCCGGTGGCCAGCGCCAACGTATCGCCATCGCACGGGCTCTCCTCAGGGATCCTCCCATTCTGATTCTGGACGAGGCGACCAGCGCATTGGATACGGAATCGGAGCGGCTGGTCCAGCAGGCTATCGAGCGCCTGATGGAGCAACGCACCGTGCTGGTGATCGCGCATCGCCTCGCGACGGTCAGGGATGCGGATGAAATCGTCGTTCTCGAGGCGGGGCGAGTAGTTCAACGGGGAAGTCATGAGGAACTGCTACGATCTGACGGCCTCTACCGGCGGCTGTACAACCTGCAGTTCCGCGACGAAGAACCGGCAGTAGCCGCCGAGTTATAAGCAGCACTCAGCTAGTCCGCCGGCCGGGGGGCAGCTCCTGCTCAGACAGAAAGTGCTGGTACATCCGTACATACTCCTGCGCCATTGTGATATGGGTAAACCAGGATTCGGCCCTAGCCCGACAGTCAGAGGGGTCGCAGCGCTCGATGGACGGCCGGAGCTCCACCAGCTCCTCGAGCGTGTCCCCGAGCGCCCCCGTCTGGGGCGACACGATTTCGGGAAGAGCACCACGTCTGGTGCCGAGTACCGGCGTGCCGCTCATCATGGCCTCGACCAGCGTGAGTCCAAACGGTTCGTCCCAGAGAGCAGGCATCCAGAGACAATCCGCGCTGGCCAGCAGCTCCGCTTTTCTCGGGCCATCGACGGATCCCACGTAGCGCACCCCTGGCCGGAGGCTCAGCCGCCATCCTCCGGCAACCACCAGGCGGCGTCCTGCTCTCCTGGCACCGGTGATCGCCCAGCGGTAGCCTTTGGCGCTGTGAAGCCGGCCCAGAAACAGGTCGTACCCAGCTCCGGTTGACTGGTACCGGAACTCGGCGGGGTCCACACCATTGTAGACGAACGCCGTCGCGCCGTGACGCCTGGCGTGGTCGGCGCTGACGAAGATGGTATTCGCTGGGGCATTCCTTCCTGCGCGAAGGTTGCCATGGAGGGTAAACACGTGAGGCTGAGGAGGAGGCTTCGCGAGCGGCGTATGGGTATGCAGGATGTCTGCAGAAGACGGAACGAATGGAGTGACGTCGAAGCCGGGCCGTGCAGTCTGACGGGGATCCAACGCCACCAGCGCGGCTTCGGGTACCATCGACTGTAAAGGAGCCAGGAGGGTGACTCGATGACCCAATTGCGCCAGTCCTCGGGCCAGCCACACCACCACGCGCTGGGTGCCTCCGTAGCCTTTGACGGGAAGACGCCCGTGGAAGTAGAGCGCGACATGCATGCGGCGCCAATGTATGGGCTCCTCCGCACCCCCGCCAACCCAATGCTGGAGTGACGGTTTCTGTCATGCAGGTTCTCCATCAGGGTGGGGGTGCTGGATCCGTCATCTCCACACTGCACTTGAGTCTTGGCCTCGCCGGTGCAGGGCTGCACGTGCGCTTCGTATGCCCCCCGAATTCTGAAGTGGAACGCCTGGCTCGCGATGGTGGGCTCGAGGTGCATCCTCTTACGCTGGAGCCGAGACAAAGCCGGACCAATGCGCTCAAACTGGCCAGGCTGCTGGAGCGCAACCCGGTAGCCTTGGTGAACTCACAAAGCTCGCGTGATCGTGAGGCTCTCACGCGGCTGGCGCTGGCCGGCCGGTTGCCGGTGCCATTCGTGGCCACCCGGCGGCAGATTCCGCGGACTTTCTTCCTGGTAAACTGGCTGACCAGCCAGGTGGCCGCCCGCATGGTGGCGGTGAGCAGGGCAGTGGGGGAAGCACTGGTCCGGCGCGGTACGCCGCGGCGTAAGCTGGTGGTGATTCCCAACGGCCTGGTCACTGCCCGCATCGATGTCCCTGTGACCGAGGCCGCCGTCGAGTCGTGGCGGCGGAGAATTGGCTGGGAGCCCTCGAGGCGCACCATCGGAATTGTCGCCCGTGAGAAGGACCAGAAGGTTGTGCTCCAGGCGCTCCGATATGTGAGAATTCCAGTACGTCTGGTCCTGGCGGGAGTGGGCCCGACGGCGGAAGCCGCCAGACTTGCGCGAAGTGTCCCCCCTCAGCATCGGGTGGTGTGTCTTCCGTTTGACCCGGATGTGCGTCCGCTGTACGAGCTTCTCGAGCTGGTCCTGCTGCCCTCGCGCTCCGAGGGCCTGTCTCAGGCCCTGCTGGAGGCCATGGCCCTCGGAAAGCCGGTGATAGCGTCGGCATCCACCGGCAATCTCGAGGTGGTTACCAACGGAATCGACGGACGGTTGGTAGCACCACGGGACCCGACAGCCTGGGCAGACGCCATTGAGGATGCGCTCTCCGACGTCGCGACGGCGACTAGGATGGCAGAGGCCGCTCGAGTGACGGCCCGGGAGCGGTTCGCATTGTCACGCACCATTGAGCGGACCATCGACTTGTATCAGAGCATACTCAGCGGGTGACAGTGGACGTTGCCCCAGCAGAACCTCGCGGCGAGATTTGCTCCACCATAAACAACCATGACATGATGAGGCGCCGACTGGTCAAGATCTCTGGGTTCACCATCGTCCGGAACGCTCTGAAGCTCGACTTCCCGCTGGAGGCGAGCATCCGGTCGCTGCTGCCTATCTGTGACGAAGTCGTTGTCAATGTCGGCCGATCGGAGGACGACACCCTGGCCCTGGTCCGTTCGATGCAGGATCCCAAGATCCGCATCCTCGAGACCGAATGGAACATGACCATCAAGAACAAGGTGCTCGGCGACGAGACGCTGCGCGCGATGCGCGCGTGCCGGCATCCCTGGGGCGTGTACATTCAGGCTGACGAGGTACTGCATGAACGCGGGGCGCAGGCGTTAGCCGACGCCATTCAGGTGCACGATGCAGACATGCGGGTGGAGGGACTGCTGGTCCGGTATCTCCACTTTTACGGTGATCTGGAGACCATTGCACGAAACCGGCGGTGGTACCGAAGAGAGGTACGCGCTGTCCGCCTGGATCCCGCGCTGGACATTCGACCGTACCAGGGTGCCCAGGGGTTTCGCGTGGGACCAAATCACCGAAAGATTCGCGCTCGGCTGACTAACGCCGAGATGTTCCACTATGGCTGGGCTCGTCCTGCGCGAGCGCTTCATTCGAAGCGCGAGGTGAACCAGGTGCTCTACCCCTGGTCCAAGGATCGAGAGCTCGGCCGTCCCTTGCTGCCCTGGTTTCCAGGTCTGCGGGCCTTTGAGGGGACGCATCCGGCGGTGGCTCGGGACTGGGTTGAGGCCCGGCGATACGATCCCGATCGTCGGGTCGAACGCCCGCATTTTCGTCCCGAGCATCTCAGGTTCTATGCCTCGGATGTCATCGAACGCCTGACCGGTGCTCGAGTGTTCGAATTTCGTAACTACACGCTGGTGTGACCTCATCGGCGCACACATGCTCAGTCCTCAAATCAGCCTCCGACGACCACTCATGGTGGGGCCCCAGAAGCCCGCCTGAGCATGGACCCGGCCTCCGTTCCACTCACCATCATAATTCCCACTCTGGACGAGGCGGATCAAATCGCTGAATGCCTCGAGCGGGCTGTTTGGGCGGATGAGATCATCGTGGCCGACGCCGGTTCGCAGGACGCGACGGTGTCACTGGCTCGCGAACGTGGCGCCCGGGTTCTGGAACGCACCGGTCCCACCATAGCTGCCCAGCGGAACGCGGCCATTTCAGTCGCGCGCAATGAGTGGGTTCTCGCCATCGATGCCGATGAACGCATCACTGAGCCGCTCCGGGAGGAGATCGCTCGGGTGGTGCGGCACCCCTGCCATGCGGCCTACCGGATTCGGCGCCGGAATTTCTATCTCGGACGGGAGCTCACCCGAGGGCACTGGGGAAAGGATTGGGTCACTCGGCTCTTTACCCGGGACCGCAGGTATGTCGATCGACGAGTTCACGAGCACCTGGAGCCGGTGGCGAATATCGGGATACTGCGGGGTTGTCTCGACCATACCCCGTATCGCACGCTGTCTCATCAGATCGATAAGATGAACCGCTACGCCCGATGGGGAGCCGAAGATCTCTACCAGGCAGGCGAGCGCGCCGGAATCTGGGATTTGACTGCGCGTCCGCTGGGCCGCTTTCTGCGTTCGTATCTGCTGCAAGGGAGCTTCTGGGACGGAAAATCCGGTGTGGTCGCCTCGACGTTGGGAGCGTATACCGCCTTTCTCAAGTACGCTCACCTCTGGGCATTGGAACGGCAAAGCGAATGACGCAACGCCTGCTGAGCGTGGGCCTTTTGACATCAGCGCGCGCCTGGCGGGGCTCGGGAGTCAGTCTCGCGAATGTTGCACGCGGCCTGGCCGATCGGGGTCATCATCCTCATATGTTTGCGGGCGAAGCTGCGGTCGTCGATGCGTTCTCACGACTCGGCCTGCCGGCGATCCGGGTAGGAACGAGCAACACAGGCTGGCGCCAGGTCGCTACCCTCGCTCGAGCACTGCGGACCCACCGAATCGATGTGGTGATGGTGGATCGGCCCAGGGACCTTCGACTCAGCGCCCTGGCCTCAATTTGGTATCCGCACGTCATCGTGAACCGATACAACCTGAGTCGCCACAATCCACCCATTGATCTGGTGAGCCGCATGGCGTATTGGAGGGTGGCCATGACGATTTTTCTCAGCAGGACCACCGCTGAGCGCACGCTTCAATCGGCTCCGTATATCAGCCGCCGCCCTTACCGCATCATCCCGGGAGCTGTCGACACCGAGT
>DATADG010000113.1:0-14538 GCA_036258655.1 Gemmatimonadales bacterium
TTCGACCTTTCATTTACCCCCAGCCCGGTCGCCGACCTGCCAAGTAGCAGCGAGGAGCACTTTGTCTTTGCAGTGCCCTTGGCACGGGCGAAGGCCGACCGATTATCGAAGATTCGGCTCGCCGGGAATGGCCGCGAAATCGTCAGGCAAGCGGGACTGGACGGTGCCCCGGACAGTCTGAAGGTACAGCCGAGTGGAAACCGTGGCGTGAGTCTCCGGTGGAACGCCGCTGCTCATCCGGTCATTATGGTTCGTGATCCGGAGACAGGTAAGGTGCTCTCCTTCGGGCGTGGAGGTGCGGCGCAGATTGTTACCGGCAAGAAACAACTAGACCTGCTGCTCTCCGACGGCGTCAGGAGCCGGTACAGGCGGCTGCAGGTCAGCCGATGAATGGCGCGACGCATTTGCTGGTGCTCGCAGGTCTCGCATCCTGCGCACCGCGCAACGCGGCACCACCATCGAGCGAGCAACGAGTCGATGTTTCTGCACCTACGACGCCAGTGGTTGCGCTGGAGCGCACCGCGTGCTTTGGACGCTGTCCAGTCTACCGCATTTCAGTCTCACCGAGTGGCGCCGTCTTCTATGAAGGCCGGGCCCATGTGCGGCATCTGGGTGAGGCCACGGCGCAAGTTCCAGCGGACAGCGTACGCGCGCTCCTTTCCGAGCTCGATCGTGCGGGCTACTTCTCTTTTGCCGACCGTTATGCCGCAGCCGAGCCGAGCTGTGGACGGTATGCCACCGACTTACCCACGGTGATCACCACCGTCCGTCTCAAAGACCGGACCAAGCGCATTGAGCATGACTACGGGTGCGGCGCTGCACCTGGTGCTCTGCGGGTGCTGGAGCGTCGCATCGACAAGGTATTGAACTCCGGGCAGTGGACGGGACACTAGCTCGCGAGTCACGCGTCACGCGTCAGGCGTCTGATGCCGAGGCGCTCCGTTCGGCTCACGCCTCGCGACCCGCGACTCGAGGTTCGTGACCGGGATCCAACCGATCCCGCAGGGCGTCACCCAGCAAAGTTGCAGCAACCACCACCAGCACCAGTGCTACACCAGGTGCAGTAGCCACCCAGGGTGCGTTCACAAGGGTGTCTCGCCCGGACGCAATGAGGTTCCCCCATGAAGGCGTGGGCGGCTGAACACCCAGTCCCAGGAATGACAATCCAGCCTCGAGCATAATAGCGTTGCCGACTCCTAGCGCTGCGGCCACGATGACCGGCGTCAGCGCGTTGGGAAGAACGTGGCGCAAGAGCACTCGGGGTGCTGTCACACCGAGGGCAACCGCGCTTTCTACGAAGGGCCGCTCAGCCAGCGCGCGAACTTCACCATGCACCAGCCTGGCAATCGTCATCCAGCCGGTGAGTCCGAGTACCACGATGACCAGAACAGCGCTCGGTTGCCAGAGAGAGGCGAGCAACAGGAGGAGCACCACGCGGGGGAGGGCCAGCGCAAAATCGGTGAGGCCGAGCAGGGCCACACTGATGCGCCCGCGCCAGAATCCGGCGACCGCACCGATGATCGTGCCGATGGCTACGGAGAGCAGCACCGCCAGAAAGCCAACCGTCAGCGAAATTCTCGCTCCATGCGCCAATCGGGCCCAGACATCACGGCCAAACCGATCCGTGCCGAGAAGATGGAAAGTGCCAGTGGGGCCGGTGCTGAGTGGAGGCCGAAAGCGGGTGGCGACCACATCGCCTTGCGCCACCGGATCCACTGCGAGCCAGGGAGCGCCTGCCGCAACCAGAATCGCCAGAGCGATCACGGCCACTCCGAAGCGGGCGCGCCCGTCCAGCAACAGCGAGCCTGGGCGCATCAAGCGTTGGCTCCGCTGCGTTGTTCACTGCGGAGCCTGGGATCTGCCCAGGCAGTGAGTGCCTCGGCCGCCAGATTCCCCGCGACCACCAGGGTAGCGCTCACAGCTGTTGCCGCCATGATCACCGGGTAATCGCGGGCTCCCACTGCCTCCACCATTATCCGGCCTACGCCTGGCCAGGCGAAGATGGCCTCGATGAACACCGCACCGGAAAAAAGCGCCGGTAGTGACAGTCCGAGGAGTGTCAGCACCGGAATCAGCGCATTGCGAAGCACGTGCCGGAACGTGACCTGCGTAGCTGGAAGGCCCTTGGCGCGCGCAACTGCAACGTGAGGTGCGCGGCCCACATCGAGCATGGCCCCGCGGACAAACCGAGCTGTTCCTCCGATGCCGATCAATGTGAGTGTCAGTAGAGGCAGCGCCAAATGTCGAAGGCGGTCGGCAATGCGGCTCCAGCCAGTCAGGAAATCGGCATCAAAACCGGCTGCGCCGAAGGCCGGCAGTGCGCGAGCCCAATAGGTGAACACCATGACCAGCATCAGCCCCAGCCAATAGCCGGGGAGCGCGAAGAGAGTGACACTGATAACCGAGAGTGTCGTGTCGAGTCGACCACCCAGCGTTGCCTGAATTGCACCGACGAGAATGCCGAGGACGTAGCTCAAGAGCAGCGAAAGACCGACCAACCGCACCGTCGCGGGCCATGCCTCCGCAATCATCGCGGCCACCGATCGGCCGGTCGCGATACTCGTTCCCCAATCACCTCGTACAAAACGCCCGACCCACGTGGCGTACTGTTCCGGAAGTGGCTGATCCAGCCCCAATGACCTTCGCTGCGATTCGATCTGTTCCGGTGAGGCCGTTGGGCCGACCAGCAGGAGAGCCGGGTCGCCCGGCGCCAGCCGGATCAGAAAGAACATCAAGGTGACGACGCCGCCGACCACGGCCAGCCCGACGAGCGCCCGGCTCAACAGTGCCCGAAGCATGTGATGAATGTATGCAGCCTCTCCCCCGTCCGGCTAAAATACGCCGTGCACTCGCGACGACTCGGTGGTCTCCTGGCTGCAGTGTTCCTCTCCTCCTGCGGCTCGAGCGCGGACCGGCGGGGCGCAACCGTGCTCTTTGCCTCGGGAGCGGATCTCCAGAGCATCAATCCACTGCTCACGATTCACCCGCTGGCCCGGCAAGTACAACGGTACGTGCTGCTCACCACGCTGGCGCGCTATGACAGCACCTTGGCGCCACGTCCCTACCTGGCCCGGTGGTGGGAGTGGTCGCCCGATCGCCGGAGACTCACCTTCCACCTCGAGACTGCCCTGCGGTGGCATGACGGCCATCCCACGACGTCACGCGATGTGACCTGGACGTTGAACGCGGCTCGGGACCCTGCCACTGGGTATCCCCGAGCTAACGAGATGACTCTGCTCGAAGCAGTTACCGCGGTTGATGACTCCACCGCCGTTTTACAGTTTGCCCGACCTCAATCTGTATTTCCGGACGTCTTGACGGATTTGGCAATCCTGCCATCCCACCTGCTGGGAGAGACCCCGTCAGGGCAGCTGAGACAGTCGGGATGGAACAGCGCGCCGGTTGGTAATGGCCCTTTTCGATTCGTCGCCCATGAAGCGAACCGGCGTTGGGTGTTTGCGTCCAATCGGTCGTTTCCCGCTGCCCTGGGTGGTCCACCGCGCCTCGATCGCTTCATCGTGGTCGTGGTGGACGAGCCGACGACGAAACTCGCGGCGCTCACGTCCGGTGAGCTCGATTTCGCAGGCATCCAGCCTGCTCACGCGGCATTCGTTGCACGGGACCCGGATCTGCTGGTCAAGAGTTATCCCCTTCTCATGACCTATGGTATCGTCTTCAACACCCGCCGTGCTCCATTCGACCAGTTGCGGATCCGGCGCGCAGTAAACGCCGCGCTCGACCGGAAGGAGCTGGTGGAGGGATACATCTACGGGTACGGCACACCAGCGGAGGGGCCGGTTCCGCCTGATGTCCCGGGCTATGTTCCTGCGGCCCCTGTGGCGCCCACGGCACTCACAGTGCGCGAACGAGTGTCATTTGAGCTGTTGTCAGTGGGCAGCGGTGAAGCGGCGCTGGAGCAGATGGTTCAGGCCCAGCTGCGGCGCGCCGGTTTTGACGTGACCATTCGTTTGCTCGAGCTGTCGGCATTTCTTGGCCGCGTATACGGACCGCAGCACGACTTCCAGGCTGCCGTGCTCGGCGTTCCCGGTGACCTGGGCTTGGGGTACCTTAGCCCGCTCGCGGGCCTCGCGGGTGTGAAAGTTCCCTCGGAGCCCGTTGCCGCGCAGCACAGGTATGCCGACTCCGTGCCGGTCGCCTTTCTCTACCATGCCCGCGGACTTCAGGGCATGAATCGTCGGGTGCATGGCGTTACGATGGACTTGCGAGGTGAGCTTCCCACCGTGCAGTCGTGGTGGGTGAAGCCATGAGTAATCTCACGTTCAGCGCTTCCGCGCCGGTGCGTCTCGACCTCGCCGGCGGATGGACTGATGTTCCCCCGTTTTCCGCCAAGGAAGGTGGCGTGGTCGTTACCGCTGCGATTCGCCTGTTTGCCCGGGCCGATGTGCAGGTGGGAGGGAGCGGATTTCGCCTGATTTCCGAGGATCTGCAGGACCGCCTCGAAGTGGCCGATTCTGCCGGCCTCGTGCGAGACGGCCGCCTAGATCTGCTCAAGGCCGGGCTGCGCATGCTTCCGGTGGGAGGCTGTACCCTGACGACTCGTTCCGATGCGCCCACGGGCTCCGGGCTGGGGAGCTCGGGCGCGCTCGACGTGGCACTCGTGGCCGCGCTATCGGCGGCTCGGGGTGAACGGCGGGATCCGGTGGAGATAGCAGAGGTCGCTTGCCACCTCGAAGCAGTGGAAGCCGGTATTCCCGGCGGACGGCAGGATCAGTTCGCCTCGTCACTCGGCGGATTCCTCCGACTGGATTTCAAAGATCCCTCCGTCGACGTTCGGCGCCTCAAGCTGGATCCCGAGTTCATGAGAGAGCTGGCCCGGCGTACAGTCCTGTGCTACACCGGCGCCTCACGATTCTCCGGGGCGACGATCGAGCGTGTGATGCGGGCCTATGAGCAAGGCGATGGCAACGTCACCGGAGCCCTGCACGGTTTGCGAGACGTGGCCGAGGCAATGACGGACGCACTGATTGCGGCGGAGCCCGCACGCATCGGTCGGCTGCTCAGCGAGAACTGGCACCACCAGCTGGCCCTCGACGCCCGGATGTGCACGCCCGAAATGGCACGACTCGAGCGGCTCCTGCTCCAGGCCGGCGCGCTGGGGGGGAAAGCGGCGGGTTCCGGTGCGGGCGGCTGCATGTTCTTTCTCGCTGGCGACAACCCGGCGGACGTGGTGGAAGCCGCCAGACAGGCAGGGGTGCGTGTACTGCCCGTCGGGTGGGCGATGCGCGGAGTATATCTGTGCTGAGTGCAGAGCAGATAGGCGAGAGACGGCAGGAGATTGACCAGTCGACAGACCTGAGCACGCTGCTGCAGCGCTTAAGACAGCGAGCGCTCCCTGTGCTCGAACGGATGCCGGTAATACCTGACCGGAAAGCGATGCTCACGACAGATGGTGGCGTGTGTCCCGAAGACGGCATCCGGCTGATCTTCGATCCCTGGAGTCCCGGTGAGCACCGGTGTGGGCGCTGCGGTCGAACTTACCGGGGTGAGCGGCACGATGTGGCATGGGCCCACTACCAGCACCTCTGGGTCATGGAGCGCGCGGCCACCCTCTCGACTCTTGCCGCGGTGGACGGCGGTCAGGATGCGGCAGAACGCGCCAACGCGCTGCTCCAGGCGTACCACTGCTACCCGGAGTATCCCAACCGCGACAACGTACTGGGCCCCAGCCGTTTGTTCTTTTCGACCTATCTCGAGTCGATCTGGCTCACCAGCTACCTGGCAGCTGCGGTGCTGCTTCGAGAAGCCGGGCTCCTGGGTGAAAACACAGCCGAGGTAGTCACGACGGTGGCCGAAGAAGCCGCGAACATCATTGGTGATTTCGACGAGGGACTCTCCAATCGTCAGACCTGGCATAACGCGGCGCTGGCGAGCGTGGCAGTGTGGTTTGAAGACGAGGAGCTTGCCACCCGCGCGATCGAGGGGCGGAGCGGCATGCTCACGCACCTGCTTCACGGGTTTGGCCCGGACGGAATGTGGTTCGAGGGCGACAACTACCACCTCTTTGCGTTGCGTGGTCAACTGCTCGCGACAGGATGGGCTCGACAGGCAGGCGTGGATCTACTGGCTGATCCCCACCTGGCCGGCCGGTTGTCAGCTGCACTGCGGGCACCATCTCTGACCGTCCTACCCGATCTTACTTTTCCAGCGAGAAAGGACTCTCGATTCGGTGTGTCGCTTGCTCAGCCGATGTACCTGGAGCTGTGGGAGATCGGGCTGGCATGGCTGGAGAGGGCCGGCGGGCAATCCGGCGATCTCTGGGGTTGGCTCGATCGCCTGTACCACTCACCAGCACCGCAGGCGCAGACGTTCGACTCATACCTTCACGAGGCTGAAGAACCTTTCCCAGGACAGCAGCGGACTCGGGCTGATCTCTCCTGGTGGTCGCTGCTGGAAATGCGACCTTCGCTTCCGGCTACCATTCAGCCGTGGAGTCCGAAGAGCAGTTTCATCGAAGGGCACGGTCTTGCCGTTCTGCGCTCAGACAGTCGCTACGTGAGCCTGGAGTGCGGAGAGTCCGGGGGCGGTCACGGACACGCCGATCGCCTCAACATCATCCTTCATGCCGATGGGGAGTACTGGTTACCCGACCTGGGAACGGGGTCGTATGTAGCCCGTGATCTCTTCTGGTACCGTTCTACGCTGGCTCATAACGCACCGAGACTCGACGGCGTCTCCCAAGAAGGTGGCGCCGCGGCGTGCGACAACTTTGATGAGAGCGGCGACTGGGGATGGGCTCGCGGGCGGTACGGCGATCTCACCCGGACGGTGATCGCCGGACCAAAATACGTGCTGGACGTACTGGAACTGACGGCTGTCGCCGACCATCTCCTCGAGCTGCCGCTGCACCTGACTGGAGAAGTTGAATTGCTGTCAGCTGGACATTGGGCACCGGCGGAGCTGCCCGACGAATTTGTCCGGGGATCGGAGCGCTTCGTGCCTTCGGATGATGCCCCAGTGGTCTTGCGCTCGCGAGGAAATGCGGGAGCCACGCTCGCCATTCATCTTCTGTGTCCGGGGGAAGTCCTGCGGGCGACGGCGCCAGGTATTCCGGGCAGCGACAGTCTGCTGCCGTTCTACCTTCTCAGAGTCCGGGCACGGAGCGCACGTATTGTCTGCCTGTTTGAATCGACCCCCAGCACCCCGGCCGTGCGCAGGATCCGGACAGTCGAAGGCGGTGTCGAAGTCGAAACGTCCGACGGTACCGAACGGCATCTTGGCACGGTTGAGGGGTGGGAGGTACGCACAGCCCGCAGCCTCGTGCGACTCGGCGGGGCCAGGCGGCAGCCGCCCGTGTATGAGCCACTGGTAAGCACCGATCGGCCGCTGATTGCTCGAGGTGCGGCGCCTCACATCATGGATCCTCCTGCTCTGGACGGGTCCCTGAAGGGATTTGACACCGCTGCGCCGCTCGAGCTGGACCACGAGGACCAGTACCGCCGCAGCGAAGACCCGTACCCGGGTCCGGAAGAGTTCTCGGCGCGGGCTTTTGTGAACTGGAACGACGATGGCTTGTACGTGGGAGTCAAGGTGATCACGCCAGAGGTTTTCGCGCGAGATCCAGAGACTCCACCCCTTCGGCTGGACAACGACCCCGACGAGATCCATGGCGACGGCATTCAGCTCTACGTACGTCTTCCGGCCGACGATACTGTGCATGGCTGGCTTATCGTGCCATCAATCCATGGAGGTGAGCTGGTCGTTCGGCCGGTCTCGGGCACGGACGCGGGTCCGGGCCTGGTGCAAGGAGCCTGGCGCGCAGGTGAGGAGGGCTACACCCTCACAGTGCTGGTGCGCCCTCCTGGATGGGAGCCGTTCCGTCCCGGCGCCGAGATCGGCTTCGACCTGTTGGTGAATCGAATGCTTCCTGGCCGCCAGCGTCGCGCGGGCCAACTCGTCTGGAGTGGAGGCGGTGGATGGGTATGGCTCAGAGGCGACCGGCAGGACCCGGAGCGCCTCGGCCTTCTGGAGCTGTCCTGAAGCGTCTCTCACATTGGGCACACCAGTGACGGACCACGTTGCGGGATTCACGTCCACCGGCAGCAAACGCCCGGAGACGCTCTTTGGCGGACTGGATCCCGATCTGCCCTCCCGGATGATTCGATCCTCGGGATGCCATGTCTGGGATGAGAGCGGCAGGGAATACGTCGACTACGTTATGGGGCTCGGCTCCGTAGCGCTCGGTTACGGTCACCCTGACGTAACCAGGGCCGCCACTGCAGCGGTTGAGGCAGGGGTCGTCGGTCCCCTGGCTCCGGCGCTGGAGGAGGAGCTCGCTGCCGCTGTCTGCCGGCACATCCCCTGGATCGAGCAGGTTCGGTTCCTGAAAACCGGCGCTGAGGCAATGGCCGCGGCTGTCCGCCTCGCCCGGGTGTCGACCGGACGGGAGCACATTCTGGGCTGCGGTTATCATGGCTGGCTGGACTGGTGCCAGGGCGCAGCCGGAGTGCCATCCTCCACCCGGATGCTCTACGGTGAAGTACCGTTCAACGATCCAGCGCGGACGCGAGAGCTGATTCGCTCCGCGGGAGATCGACTCGCAGCGGTGGTGTTCGAGCCTGTCGTGGTGAACGAACCCAGCCAGGATTGGTTGCGCGTGCTGCGGGAGGAGACCCACCGTTCGGGTTCGGTGCTCATCGTCGACGAGATCAAGACGGCATGCCGGCTTGCGGTCGGTGGTGCCAGTGAGCGGTACCGCATTCGTCCCGACCTGGTCGTCATGGGTAAAGCGCTCGCCAATGGTTTTCCCCTCGCGGTGGTTGGAGGGCGTCGCGACATCATGGCCGGGGTGAGCCGAACCTGGATCTCCTCAACGCTGGCTACGGAGTTCGTCTCTCTTGCCGCGGCCCGCGCTACGCTGGAGCTCATGGTGGAGCGTGCGGTACCCCAGCATCTCCATCGAGTCGGGAGCCGGCTGTTAACCGGCCTGACAGCGCTCCAGCGCGAGTTTCCCGAGCTGGTCGCCGGTGTAGGCGGCATTCCAGAGATGTGCTTTCTCCAATATGGCGACGAGACGGTCTCCCGCACGGTCACGGCTGCATGTGCGCAGAGCGGAATCCTGTTCAAGCGATCCGCGTACAATTTCGTCTCGCTGGCTCATGAGGACTCCGTCGTCGATCACACGCTGAGTCAGTTGAGAGAGACCCTCTCTGCGGTGGCGAAACCAGCCTAGATTGGGAGCGTGGTTGCTAGAGTCGACTACCAATCAGGAGGCAGGACATGTCACCCCGAAAACCAACTGTGGACGATCTGGACGATATCGATGATGAAGACGGAGCTCTGGAAGAGGAAAGCGCCGAGGAGTCCGATCTGGATCTGACTATTCACGAGGAGCAGGATGCCGCCCTCGGTGGGCTGCCGAGAGAGGCTGAGGAGGAGGAGAGGTAGCGTCGGGTGCTCATCGACATCCACGCGCATTTCCTGCATGACCGAACCCCGCGCGCCGACTGGCGTGAACGCAACGCCAGCCGGCTGCGCGCCGGGGAGCGAATCGGCATTACGGTGCATGTGGCATCGATTCTCGGCAGCTGGGGCGCTACATCTCCGATTTACTTCCCTTCTCCTGACGACATCGAATACGGCAACTCCTTTCTGCTGTCGCTCCAGCGGAGCCACCCTTCGCGCATCCGAGGATACGCAGTCGTCAATCCCAACTTTCAGCGACACGCCCTGGGCGAGCTGAAGCGCTGTCTGGACGCCGGCATGATCGGCATCAAGCTCGCTGCCAGCCGCCGTGCCGACGATGCTCTCCTCGATCCTATCGGCGAGGTGGCCGCGGAGCGGCGTGTCCCGGTGCTGCATCACATCTGGCAGCACCGCCGACGCGATTACCCCGGACAGGAAGCGAGCGATGCCGTCGAGCTCGGTGCGCTGGCAGCCCGACATCCTCGGGCGAACTTCGTCCTGGCGCACATCGGTGGAGGCGGCGACTGGCTCCATTCCCTCGCCGCGGTGCGGCACCTTCCCAACGTGTATGTAGATCTGTCAGGCAGTGGAGTGGACGGCGGGATGCTGGAAGCGTGTCTGGAGGAGGTGGGGATCGAGCGCCTGTTGTGGGGCTGCGATATCACCATAGATACCGGCTGGGCCAAGCTGCGATATCTCGAGCACCTGCTCTCCGCATCCGACCTCGAGTTGATCCGGTGGCGCAACGCAGCCCGGATTTTCCCGGCGAACGCCTTTCCCAGCGACTGATGCGAATCGACGTCAACACCTTCGTCGGTGCTTATCCGTTCAGACGGGTTCCCGGCACTTCGGTTGACGCGTTACTCGAAGCCATGGATCGGACAGCCATCGATCAGGCATGGGTCAGTCATCTTCCGAGCCTGTACTGGCGCGATCCAACCGCCGGGAATGAATGGCTGTATCAGACCGTACAAGGTTCCGAGCGGCTTCACCCGGTACCCGCTGTGCACCCCGGACGCGCCAGTTGGCAGGAGCTGATTCGCGAAGCTCGCCGGGCTGGTGCACCGGCCATCAGGTGCGACCCGACCTTTTACGGACTGGACCCGCGCGGACCGGAGATGCTGAAACTGACCGCACAGTGTGGCGCGGAAGGAATGGCGCTGCTGTTGGCGGTGCGCGTCGAAGACGGCCGCCAGCGGCATCCCAATGACGGTGCAGGGGAGCTGCCCGCCGCTGCTGTGCGGACACTGATCCGCAGCGATCCCAGAGTCCGTCTCATCATCACTCACGCCGACCGAAGCTTTGTCGAGGAGGTGCACTTCGGCTCCACCCCAGAAGAAGCGGCTCGCATCTGGTGGGACATATGCTGGATCTGGGGTCCTCCGGAAGACCATCTGGAAACCCTGCTCCGCACTGTCGGCACGCAACGATTCCTATTCGGCACCGGCCAACCGCTCCGCATACCGGAAGCAGCCATCGCCAAGCTCGATTTGCTGGATCTTGGAGCGGATGAGCGCACCGCGATCGAGTCGGGCAATGCCACCCGGCTTGGTGATGCCCGGTCAGTGGGTGCAGGTCAGGCTGTGAGCCCCAACGCGAGCGTCTGAGTCATGACGGCGCTGATCGAACGCCTGTCGGGCGGACTCATTCCAGCCGTGCCGGTTCCTTTTCGCGGCAGTGAAATCGATGCCGCGGCTCAAAGGGGATACGCCGGATGGATGGCGGCGCAGCCTGTTGCTGGCGTTGCCATCTGGGCTCACACGGGGCGGGGACCTCATCTCAGCGGTGAGCAACGCAGGCAGGTGCTGGACACCTGGCGCGATGCCATGGCGGACCGTGTCCTGGTCGCAGGCGCCAACGATATCACTATGGCTATCGAGGCTCGCCGGGGAAAGGCCGACGCTCTCCTCGCCTTTCCGCAATTGAAAGATCCGATAGCCTATCACCGTCGGCTGGGCCGGGAGCTTCCCGTCATAGCATTTTATCTGTATCAGGCTGCCGGCGGCGTCGACTACGACGACCGCACGCTGCACGGAATTCTCGAGCTGCCGGAGGTAATCGGCATCAAAGTGGCCACTCTCGACTCGGTCATGACATTCCAGCGGATCGCAGCCGTTCTCAGGGAGCATCCCACCAAGCTGCTGATCACTGGTGAAGATCGATTCCTCGGCTACTCGATCCTGCTCGGTGCGCGGGCAGCCTTGGTCGGCATGGGTGCGGCATTGCCTGACCTTCAAGCCGACCTGGTGCGAGCCGGCGTTGCGGAAGACTGGTCCCGGTTCGTTCCCCTCGTCGAGCTGTGCGACCGATTTGGCCAGGTCACTTTCGTCCACCCGATGGAGGGCTACATCCGCCGGATGCTCTGGGCGGCGGCCGCTGAGGGAGCGATTCCACGAGATGCCTGCGACGATCCCTGGGGCCCGCCGCTTCTCCCGGAGGAGCGGGATGCGGTCGAACGTGCGGTACGGGATGCACGAGCAGCTCGCGCGTGACTTCGAGCGCTTCAAGCGCGAGTTACCCCGGGACCTGGCGGGATATGTGCGCGACAACTACCGCATTGACTTCAGCACACACTACCTCGGACATCCCATCTCGCATCCCATCGGGAAAGGATCCGGCCAGCTCTCGTTGAACCTGGAGCAGCTGGAAACCGACCGTGCCGCGGGACTCGCCTTTGTGGTACTCAAGACCGTGATCGCAGAGGATCCAAGCGGCGAGCGCGCCATGTCGGCCTGGGCCATCCACGAGACCCGGATGAAAGTCGAGCGGCGCCTGGGGGCCGGTGGGCGGGATGGCTGGACGGTCACCTGGAAGGGCCGAGGATGGGACCGGCCGTTCGAGGAGTATCTCACTCTGGTTCGTGCCGCCGCTGATCTCACCCGGTCAGGCGAGATCGTGGCGGTACCATCAGCCAAGTATCACCTGCCCCGGTTGGGGGAGCCTTTCCGAAGCCGAGAATATCAATACACAACCGAAAGGCTTGCTGCCGCATGGGGGAGTGAGCCATTGCCGCTGGAAAAGGACTTCTCTCCCACATTGGCCGGAGACAGCCTGGCGGACGAACGAGAGCAGATTCTGCGGTGGTTACGCGAGGTCCCCAGTCAAATTCGCGGAGCCGGCAGGCCGGTACGGCTCGCCCTCAAATTGATGAATGCCCGTTTCGACGACGTGTTCCAGCTGGAGATGCTTCAGGCGGCGAGCTCGGCTGACGCGCTGGTGGTGTTCAACCGTCTGTGGGACCCAGCCGCCGGTGTAGCGTACGGCGGCCACGACCTGAGCGATCGCAACCTGCGGGTGCTCCAGGCCGCTCGCCAGCAGGGATTGAACCTGCCTCCACTGGTTGGTACGGGAAACGTCTGTTCCGGCCGGCACGTGCTCGACTATGCCCAATTTGGCTGCGAGAGCGTTCAGCTACACACGTTCTTCCAGCTACCCCTCTCCGAGTATCCGGCGACCCATGGCTCCCGTCCGCAGCGCGCTTTGCACACTCTCTTTTTCCATCCCCAGCACGGTCTCATTGCAGGCATGTTCGATCTCGAATCCTCCGGATTACTCGAGCGCAGAGGTGGGGAGCTGCGATTCCGAGATCTGTCAAACCCCGTACACACAATACCTCGCAGGCCTTCGTGGTGAGCCTTGGCGCCGTGGGTGAATTCAATGGCCATTGAGCGGATTGAGCTCTACGAACTGACTCTTCCGCTGGTGGAGCCGTTCATCATCTCCGGCGGGACAATGACGCACCGCCGATCACTGGTTGTCGTCGTACAGGACGAGCGTGGGAACCGGGGATACGGCGAGTCGCCCCCATTCGAGCTGCCCTTCTACTCCGACGAAACTCTGGCCGGAGCCCGCTATCTGCTCGAGCACGTCCTGCTTCCGCGGATCTTCAGGGCTCAGGCCGACTCGCCTCAATCGGCGGAGACAGTCCTGAGAGATGGAATTCGCGGGAACCGCTTTGCCCGGGCCGCCATCGACACGGCCCTCTGGGACCTTCAGGCAGCCCGGGAGAACACGGGCCTGGCTCAGCTGCTGGCCCGCCGACTCGGCGTCGAGGCAGCTCGTTCTATCGACTGCGGGGTTGCGCTCGGTATACCACAGGATCGCTCGCTTGATACCCTTCGCCGCTGGATCGAGCGGTCCCTCGGCCACGGCTACCGTCGTGTCAAGATCAAGGTGGCGCCGGGGTGGGACGCCGTGCCGACGAAAATCGCCCGAGAAGCGCTGGCTGGGAGTGACCTGCCGCTCACCGTCGACGCCAATGGCGCATACGAATGGCCTGACCACGAGTCCAATCTGCGCACGCTGGACCAGTACGATTTGCTCTATATCGAGCAGCCACTACCACCTGAGGAGCTCGTCGGACACGCTCGCCTGGCGAGAGAGCTCCGCACGGCGGTGTGCCTCGACGAGACGCTCCACGATGACCGGGCAGCTCGGCAGATCACCGAACTGGAGGGACCCAGAGTCTGGAACATCAAGGTGCATCGGGTTGGCGGGCTGACCGAGGTATGCCGAATTTATCGACGTGCGCGAGAGTACGGAGCGAAACTGTGGGCGGGAACCATGCCCGAGTCGGGAATAGGATCACAGGCTGCTCTCGCAGCAGCTGCCCTTCCAGCTTTCGTCTACCCGTCCGACCTGGAGCCCAGTACTCGCTGGTTCGGGTGCGACTCGGATGTTGTCGAACTGGTCATGAGTGCAGATGGTTGCATGGCGGTTCCCGATCATTCGGTTAGTCATCTCCTTGATGAGGATCGTTTCCGAGGTGCGTCGCGGCTGCTGGCAGTCACTGAGGGTGCGTGACCTGCCGTACAGCAATTTTGGTCTCGGCGCTGCATCGTGAAGTCGTTCACTTCACGGAGACGAATCTATGGGTTTCGGCGATAAGCTCCGGCGCCTGCTGGGCTGGTTCAGCCTCGGCATGGTCGCGCTCTTTGTGCTCCTGGGCTATTACTTCGGCAACATCCGTTTTGCACCGCTCGCAGGCGGATTCCTGATTCTGTCGGCGATTTTCCTCATCGAGCGGCAACCGGAGCAGGTGGAGCGCCATGGCGTTCACGCGCGAACAAATCCGAGAATCGATCGAACGAGCAGGTGACGACCACTGGCAAGCCT
>DATADG010000114.1:0-5803 GCA_036258655.1 Gemmatimonadales bacterium
TGTACCTGATCGGAAGCTCGCCGGAAGTGCTGGTGCGGGTGGAGGACAATGAAGTGACAGTTCGCCCTATAGCGGGAACCCGTCCCCGTGGCACGACTGTGGAGCAGGATGCTGCATTGGCTGAGGAGTTGGCAACCGATCCCAAGGAGAGAGCCGAGCACCTGATGCTGGTGGATCTCGGAAGAAATGACGTCGGTCGAGTGGCTGCCTTCGGCACCGTGCGACTTACCGCATTCATGACGCTGGAACGCTACTCCCACGTTATGCATCTGGTCAGCGAGGTCCGGGGCCGTCTTCGTACGGGTCTGGATGCCCTCGCAGCCCTGGCTGCCTGCTTTCCGGCCGGCACTGTCTCCGGTGCACCCAAGGTGCGAGCCATGGAGATCATCGATGAACTGGAGCCGGTGCGTCGGGGCCCCTACGCGGGGGCGGTCGGCTACATCGGCTGGGGTGCCCGGACACTGGACACTGCCATTGCGATCCGGACCTGTGTGATCAAGAATGGCCGCGCGTGGATTCAGGCTGGAGCGGGGATCGTGGCGGACTCCGAGCCGGCTGCGGAATGGCGGGAAACCGAGTCGAAGGCCCGGGCGGTGCTGACGGCACTGGCGCTGGCGGCGGAACGGGCCTCCAATAGTGCAACTGGACGGGAGCTAGCTCGAGGCGAACAAGGGACGGAAATCACGGTACGGGGTATGCAAGGAAGGACCCCACAACGGAACATCTGAGGATTGCGGCCGCTGTCGTAATCCCTTCTTCCGGTATTTCCACTTCTGCCGCCATATTCCCCTCATGCCCTATCGTCTTGTGAGCTTTGCCGGAGACCAGTCTTTCGAGCTTCCCCAGGGCCGGAGCCTTGTGGTAGGCCGGGGAGTTAACAGCGACATAGCCATTTATGACCCGACCATCTCCCGCCGCCACGCGGAGTTGACGGTTGGAATGGATGGGGTCCAGGTGAAGGATTTGGGCAGCTCGAATGGCACCTGTATAAATGGAAGCCGGGTGACCACGGGCCGGCTGCACCCCAACGACTCCATCACGTTCGGCAAGGTGCTATTCCAGTTGAAGGAGCTACGCACCTCGGGCCACCCCTCCGGGCCGTCCACCTCGGTGCCTTCCACCCCGGTCGTGGGAGATACCATCGTCCGTGAGCTGTCTGTAGGCGGCGGTGGATACACCGGAATTACCAGCCGGAACCGGACCTCAGGATTCGGGCAGCTTCGAGTTGCCGCTGCCACTGCCGAGGAGCGGCAGGCTAAGAAGTTGTCGCTCCTGCTGGACATCTCCCAGAAGCTGTCAGGCGAATTCGATTTGGACCGGCTCCTCCGGAATGTCGTGGATATGATGTTCGAGGTCATGGACGTCGATCGGGTGTCGATTCTCCTCCGGAACGAGGCCACTGGAGAACTCGTACCTACCATCTCGCGGAGCCGTTTGGGCGACGCCGCGTTCCAGCACGTCCCCCGTTCTATCGTAGATAAAGTTGTGAAGGAGCGGGTGGCGGTGGTCTCGGACAACACTCGGACGGACAGCCGGTTTAAGGGCCACTCGATCGTGGCCCAGAGTGTCCGCAGCGCGATGTGCTCGCCCTTGATGGCCTCCGGGGAGCGGATTCTGGGTCTGCTGTACGTGGATAGCGTGACCGCCGCCAATTCCTTCACAGACGAAGACTTGCAGTTTCTGGTGGCGTTCAGCGGACTGGTGGCTATCGGCATCCGGAACAGCCGGTATGCCGAGCAGATCCGCCGAGAGGCCCTGGTCCGGTCCAACTTCGAGCGCTACTTCGCTCCGAACATCGCGGCGGAGATAGCGCAACAGGAGACGGTGGTCCCGCTGGGAGGTGAGCGCCGGCCCATCACAATTCTCTTCAGCGATATCCGGGGCTTTACCGCCATGGCGGAAAGCATGGGACCAGACGCCATTGCGCAGCTCCTGACCGAGTACTTCAGCGAGATGGTGGAAATCATCTTCGAGCACGGTGGAACTCTCGACAAGTTCGTAGGGGATGCGATCATGGCCCTCTGGGGCGCTCCGATCGCCCATGCTGACGATCCGGATAGGGCGCTGCGCGCCGCAGTGGCCATGCAGCGCGGCGTGGCGCGCCTCAATCACCGCTGGGCTCTTGCCGGGCGTCCAGAGATCGGTGTCGGTATCGGGATTAATTACGGCGAGGTCTTCGCCGGGAACATCGGCAGCCACCGGCGGCTGGAGTACACCGTGATCGGCGATGCCGTCAATGTGGCCAACCGGCTGTGTTCCGAAGCGGGACCGGGAGAAATTCTGGTCAGCGAGGCACTGTGCCAGGTAGTGAAGGACCACGCAGACTACGAATATCTCCCCGCGATGGCGCTGAGGGGACGAACCAGGTCGGTGCAGGTCTTTCGCGTGAAGGGTGTCGGCAGTCTCCAGTCAACAGTCACCAGCCCTTTATGATCCGGGAAGCAGGTGACATGAATACGTTCGGAACATACCATCCAACGTAATATCAGCGGCATTCATGGCGCCTGGCGACTGCGGACGAGCGACTTACCACCTACCGCCCAAACCGATACTCCTGGCCTGCCTCTCGCATCAGGTTTAGCACCAACCGCACCGGCAGCCCCATCACGCTGAAGAAGTCACCTTCGATGCGCTCCACCAACGCAGCACCGTATCCTTGAATTCCATAGGCCCCGGCCTTGTCCATGGGCTCACCCGTAGCCACGTAGGCCTGGAGAAACTCGTCATCCGCGCGGCAAAAAGTCACGTTGGTCACGTCAGTAGCCTGATGGACCGCGTCGGCGACTACCAATGCTACAGACGTCACCACCTGGTGAGTCCGGCCCTGAAGCTGCCGCAGCATCCGCAGCGCGTCCGCAGCGTCGGTGGGTTTTTCCAGCACTGCGTCGCGCACGACCACGGTAGTATCAGCCCCCAGGACCAGTTCACCCGACACGCTGAGCGCTTTCTCCCGAGCCAGTCGTTCGACATAATCGACCGGTGTTTCAAACGAGCGGCGCACCTCGGGGATATTGGACGGGACCACTGTGACCGGAATCCCGAGCATCTCGAGCAGCTGCCGACGTCTCGGCGAACCTGACGCGAGGGTGAGGTGGGGCACAGTCATCAGGGGCGATCCAGGATCAGAGTTACGGGTCCGTCGTTGTGAATTTCGACCTGCATGTCGGCACCAAATTCTCCGGCTGCCACCTGCAGGTTCCGCTCTCTCAGCGCCCCGAGAAACCGGTCGTACAAGGGGATGGCCAACTCTGGACGCGCGGCCTCGACAAAGGATGGGCGGCGTCCCCTGCTGATATCACCGTAGAGGGTAAATTGAGAGATCACCAGAACTGCGCCGCCTACATCAGAAAGTCCCCGATTCATCTTGCCCGCGGCGTCACTGAAGAGTCGTAATCCGGCGATCTTTTCGGCCATCCAATCTACCTGCGCGTGGGTATCGCTATGGGTATACGCGACCAGTACACAGAAGCCCTGCCCGATCGAGCCTACCACTCGGCCGTCGATCGTGACGCTTGCTTTGGACACCCTCTGAAGCACCACCCTCATCGGCAGCGATCATCCTATTTTTGAACCCTGGCCCATCCACCTACAGCCACAAGCGACTCCGAAGATCTCGTTCATGCCCCGAACTGCAATAGCCCCCGCTCCACTGCGGCCTGACCCTGGTACGTGGCCCAGCGACCGTCTGACCATTGCCTGGCTGGGTCATGCCACGGTTCTGATAAATCTTCACGGTTCCTGGCTGCTGACCGATCCGGCTCTCGAGCGTCGAATCGGAATCGGCCGCGGATTGGCAAAGCTGGGTCCGCAGCGCCTGGTGGAGCCGGCGCTTCACCCCCGGGACCTTCCCCCGCTGGATGCCATACTCCTTTCTCACGCCCACATGGACCACACCGACCTGGGTACACTCCGGTTCTTACCCCGTGACGTGCCGGTAGTGGTCCAACCGGGCAATGGAGACCTGGTCCGCCGATTTCGGCGAGTGCATGAGCTTGCATGGGGAGAGCACATCGAGCTGGCCGGAGTCAGAATCGAGTCCACGGAGGCCCGGCACTGGGGAGCACGGATGATGACCGACCACCATCGTGGGTACGGCGGATACCTTCTTCAGAAGGCAGGCTCCACGGTGCTCTTTGCCGGCGATACAGCATATACCGACGTTCTTACTTCCGTGGGTCAGCGAACTCGGATTGATTTAGCCATTCTGCCGATTGGCGCGTATGACCCCTGGATCAACAACCACGCCTCTCCCGAACAAGCCTGGACCATGTTCCGTCGTCTCGGTGCCGAGTACGTCCTTCCCATTCATCACTCTACCTTCCGCTTGAGTCGTGAACCGGTAGATGAGCCGATTCAGCGCTTCCTTGCGGCAGCTGGCGACGAGAGCTGGCGCGTGATCATCACCGGTATCGGAGCCAGCTGGACACTGGAACCGTGAGCGAGTGTCCGCGCGGGTTGTTGCTCGCCCGCCGCGGATTCATACCACAACCGGCAGATATTTCTCAACACAATCCGCTGACATTTCGCTCGCCCGCGAGTGATGCGCGCTCATTCGGGGTGGCCTTCGTCTTGCACCTTCCGGTCACGCTACCGCCTTCAGTACCCACCTCGGTTCGAGCGCGGCTCGGCATTGTCCAGCACGCGCACTCAGGGAATCCGAATGCCCGCGTGTCGCTTACTTCTCGTGTTCACCCTGGTGCTGGTGACGCCGGTCTGGGGTCAGGCACCCGTCATCACCCCTGATGGCGACCCGTCTGTCCGCAACGATACCCTGTATCGGCTGGCGGTAAATCCGTCGGCCTACCCGGATGAACCCGTTGTGCTCCTGCTGGACGACGGGGTCATGCGCTATGAGGCCAACGGTACCGGACGGACGACGTACCGCCAGGTGACCCAGATCCTCGATCCAGCTGCGGTCAATGACTACGCCGAGCACGAGTTCTCTTATACGCCCGAGCGGCAGCGGCTCACCGTGAACTGGATTCGGGTCGTGCGGCCAGATGGCACCCTGGTGAGCGAGGCTCCCGGTCACGTGCAGGATGCGGACGTCCCCGCCGGCCTCACCAATCCGGTTTACACAGACGTCAAAGTTCGCCGGTACTCACTGAGCGGAGTTGCACCGGGCACCATCGTGGACTGGAGCTACACGATCGAGGAGCTCAAGCCGGTTCTGCCCGGGGACTTTTCAATCAGCTGGAGCGTTCATAACGGGCATGTCACCCGCCGCTCCCGATTGCTGGTAGAACTCCCCGCAGCCGTGACGCCCCGCATTGCCGAGCGGAACCTCAACTTTCGGCGCAAGGAAACAGTCCTCCGCGGGCGGCGGACCTACCTGTGGTATGCGCAGGATGTTCCTCGGGTAAACGCCGAGGAGTTCATGGCAGACTCCAATGGAGTCTTCATGAGCATCGAGCTGACTGCGCCGATCGAGTGGGAGACGATCGGCAGTTGGTACGCGGGTCTCGCGCGAGACCGGTACGGACTGGACCGAACAGTCCGCGATACGCTCCGTTCCTTGCTCAAGGGGATCCAGACTCCCGACGACACGATCCGGACGTTGCATCGATGGGTTGCACAGGACATCCGCTATGTGTCCATCGCCCTGGGGCTCGGGGGATACCAGCCTCGGCTCCCGGCTGAAGTCGTGGCGACCGGCTATGGGGACTGCAAGGACAAGGCGACGCTATTCATAGCCGCTCTTCGCGCGCTCGGATTTCGCGCCCATCCCGTGCTGCTCAATAGTGGCGGCTGGGTAGACCGGGCACTCCCGTCCGTCAGTCAGTTCAACCATGCAATTGCCGTG
>DATADG010000115.1:0-3831 GCA_036258655.1 Gemmatimonadales bacterium
GGCGAGCAGGTTTCCCAGCGAACCAAAAACCCGGAGCGGGATTCGCTCTATGCCCTGGCCGAACGTTACGCCGCCCGCGCGGTCGCCTCAGACCCGACCAGAGCCGACGGGCACTTTGCACTTGCGGCGGCCATGGGCCAGGCGTCACTCGCCAAGGGCAGGAAAGAGCGGATTCGGCGCGCCAGTCTGGTCCGCCGCTCGGCGCTGCGGGCGCTCGCGCTCGACCCAAAACACGATGGCGCTCACCACATCCTAGGGCGGTGGAACGCGGAGATCATGCGGACATCCGGTTTCAGTCGCTTCGTTGCAAAGAAGTTCCTGGGAGCCGGAGTGTTCAACCAGGCCTCCTGGGAGCGGGCGATCTATCATTTAGAAAGGGCCGCGGAGCTGGATCCGGGGCGGATCTATCATCATGTAGAGCTGGCCCGGATCTACGCCGACCGGGAGCGCTACGCTGATGCCGAAGACCATCTCGAAAGAGTGGATTCGCTGCCGGAGAGGGAGTTCATGGATTCAGTGTACAAGAGCGACGCGGCAGCGCTCCGGCGCCGGGTGGCGAGGCGTTAGTCGCGCGCCCGCTCCCTCGCCTTCTCCCTTATCCGCTCCAGCTCGGCCCGAAGTCGGCGCTTGCGTCGGCTGAGCTCCTTCCGGGTACGGCTGCCGGCCTGGTCCAGGCTGTCGAGGGCCCCTTCCCTGAGCAGCTGCATCCGCCGACGCAGCCGGCGGCGGGTCTTGTTCCCCCGGTCGGGTGCCAGCATCATGGCGATACCGGCGCCCAGAAAGGCACCGAAGACCACCCCCACCAGGAAGCCCGCCCGGCCGTGTGCGGTGTCCCCGATTTCCGCCTCAGCAGCCTCCTCGAGCTGACCTTTCTCAGTTGTCACGGCTGCTCCGGAGATCAGGCCTTGTGCGAAGTCTTCGCGTAGAACGAGGTCAACACCTGCTCGACGCGCCGGCCCTTGCACTTGGGGCAGCTCGGAGTCTTCTCGCCGTGTTCCGCGAGGGACTCCACCCGATCGAACACGTGATGGCAATCCTGGCAGCGATATTCATACGTCGGCATACGGTCCTCCTACTGTGGGCTGATATGTGGATCCCAGCAGCCCAGGCGTGCGACGGCTACTCGGCAACGGTCAAACTATGATAACCAGCGGGCAGTGTCTACCGCTTGAGTCCGCTCACCAACTCTGACCATGGACATTCTCGACACAATCGGGCAGACCTCGCTCGTTCGGCTGCAGAAGGTGGTGCCGCCCGGGTGCGCGGACGTGCTGGTGAAGCTCGAATGGGAGAACCCCACCGGCAGCCTCAAGGACCGGATGGCCCTTGCGGTCATCTCGCTGGCAGAGCAGGACGGCCGTCTCCGGCCAGGCGATACGGTCATCGAGTACACCGGTGGGAGCACGGGTACGTCGCTGGCCCTCGTCTCAGCGGCCAAGGGGTACCGGATCTGTATCGTGAGCTCCGACGCATTCAGCCAGGACAAGCTGGATCACATGGTCGCTCTGGGAGCGGAGCTGACCCTCGTACGGAGTGAAGGAGGCCTCACTACCAAACAGCTGATTCTGGACATGATCGAGGCCGCACGGCAGTTGAGTCGGCAGCCAGACACCTACTGGATCGACCAACTCAACAACCATGACAGTATCGCCGGCTACTATCCACTCGGCGAGGAGATCTGGGAGCAGACCGGCGGAAGGATTGACGCCTTCGTGCAATCGGTGGGCACGGCCGCTTCCTCGCGGGGAGTCGCTACCGTGCTCAAACGTCATAAACCCGGTATCCAGGTCGTGATCGTCGAGCCAGCAGAATCTCCCGTACTGTCGGGAGGTCGTGCCGGGCCGCACAAGATCGAAGGCGTGGGGATCGGCTACACGCCTCCGCTCTGGGAGCCGAGTCTGGTCGATGAGATCGTGCCGGTCGGGACCGACGATGCCAAGGCGATGACCCGGCGTCTCGCACGGGAGGAAGCGCTCTTCGGAGGAACCTCGTCCGGGGCCAATGTCGTCGCCGCGATTCAGGTCGCCGAGCGGCTGGGACCGGGCCGCACGGTGGTCACGCTGATGTGTGATTCGGGACTCAAGTATCTGAGTACGGATGTGTATGCGGTAGGCGGTAGCATATGAGCGTCAGTCCCAGTTTCAAGACGTTCGTTCTCGAGCAGCTCGCCCGCTGCGCTCGAGACATCCGCGCCCGCAGCATGTTTGGCGGTGTGGGGATCTACGGCGGCGATGTCTTCTTCGCGCTTATCGCGGACGACACCCTGTACTTCAAGGTGGACGACTCCAATCGGGGCGACTTCGAGACAGTTGGCATGGGGCCCTTCCGTCCGTACGGCGAAGGAGGCGAGGTGATGCAGTACTATCGCGTGCCGGACGATCTGCTGGAGGACGCCGACGCCCTGAGACCGTGGGTAGAAAAAGCCGTCAACGTAGCGCGGCGGGCCAAGCGCAGCCGTGGACGAAAGAGCAGGCACACCGGCGGTTGACACATCAAGGTTTATTGATATATTCAGGCCATGGCTACCCGTACCGGCGTCGACCATAGTCGCGCAACCCAGCTGTTCCATGCCCTGTCCGACCCCACACGGCTCTCCATCGTGGAGCGGCTTCGCTTCGGCGAACGCTGCGTCTGCGATATGACCGACGATCTCGATGCGGCCCAATCGCGGTTGTCGTTTCACCTCAAGGTGCTGAAGGATGCGGGACTGGTTAGTGATCGGCGGGAGGGTCGGTGGATGTATTACACCCTCAATCCGGAAACTCTGGCTGAGATCGGGGAGCTGATTCAATCGATCGCGTCCCCTCCGTCACCCGCGGAGCGGAAGCGCGGCTGTTGCTGACGCATCATTTTTTTTCATGAATCCATCAAAAAATCTTGATCAAGGAGGTGTGGCCATGACCAGCGAGGACCTGAAGGCAATAGTACGAGAGCGCTACGGACACGCCGCTCGCGAGGTAACCGGGGGCGCCAAGACGTCCTGCTGCTCCACAACCTGTTGCGGAGGCAGCGCCGCCGATCCAATCACCTCCGATCTTTACAGCGAGACGGAAACGGCCGCCCTGCCGGAGCAGGCGGTGCTCGCCTCCCTGGGCTGCGGGAATCCGACCGCTCTGGCCGAGCTGCACCCAGGTGAGATCGTGCTGGACCTGGGATCCGGCGGCGGCATCGACGTGCTGCTCTCTGCCCGCCGGGTCGGACCCACTGGCAAGGCATACGGACTTGACATGACCGACGAGATGCTCGAGCTCGCTCGAGAGAACCAGCGCAAGGCTGAAGTGGAAAACGTCGAGTTCCTGAAAGGAGAGATCGAGGCCATCCCGCTGCCCGACGACTCAGTGGACGTGATCATCTCCAATTGCGTCATCAACCTTTCGACCGACAAGGGGCGGGTGCTGAAGGAAGCGTTCCGCGTGCTCCGGCCTGGTGGGCGTCTGGCGATCTCGGACGTCGTGATCCGAGGAGAAGTCCCCCAGCCTGTCCGCCGGAGCATGGAGCTGTGGGTGGGGTGCGTGGCCGGCGCCTTGACCGAGGAGGAGTACTACAGACATCTCTCGGACGCGGGATTCGAAGGAGCCGGCATCGAGCCGACCCGTGTCTACGAGTTCGAGGACGCCAAAGCGTTTCTTACCGGCGCGGGACTCGACACCGATCTGTTGGCTCGCGAAGTGGGCGGGCGGGTGATGGGTGCGTTTGTTCGGGCGCGTAAGCCGTATCAGGAGGCGACACGATGAGTCCAGAAGTGCGGAATGGTCACTGCGTCGAGTTGCGGATCGCCCAACCCGATGATCTGCCGGAGGTACTCTCTCTGCTGGACAACGCCGACTTGCC
>DATADG010000116.1:0-17097 GCA_036258655.1 Gemmatimonadales bacterium
CCCGTTCCGACAGTGCATTCCCGAGCGCGTGAAGCAGGTGAGTCTTTCCGACTCCGCTCGCGCCGACGATGACCAGCGACCCGGAGCAGGTGTTACGCCAGTTCGAATCGGACGTGCGGCGACTGCAGGCACTCCATGCCGAGGCAGCGGAGCTGGCTCCATCCCTGGCAGGGTCCGGCGCATTCAGGGATCCGGACGATATCGCCGGGGCGGAGGCGGTGACCCAACGTGCCCGCCAGGGCGCGCACCCACCACCAACACCGCTGCCGATCTGGAGACTGGACGATCTCTTCGAATCGTCCGGAAACCGCATGGCACTACAGGCGGCACGGGCCATTGTGACCGAGCCGGCTACCCGGTACAACCCGCTGGTCATCGTCGGCGCGAGCGGAGTCGGAAAGACTCACCTGCTTCACGCGCTCGGGAATGCACTGTCGGAACGGGCCGGCGGCCCCGTGGCGTGTCTCAGCGCCCATGAGTTCACTGGCGAGCTGATCGAGGCCATCGACCGTGATGCGGTCGGCAGCTGGCGCGCCCGCTACCGGCGCGCGGCTGCGTTCCTGCTGGACGACGTGCACTTCGTGGCTGAGAAGGACCGGACTCAGGATGAGCTGTTCGTGCTGTTCAATTTTCTGGTAGAGAACGGCCGCCAGATGGTCTTCACTTCGGCCGTACCCCTCACAGCGCTGACGATGGTCGAAAGCCGCCTGCGCACCCGCCTGGAGGGCGGTCTGGTCGTCGAGCTGCCGGCCCCCGAGCGAGACATCCGGCAGCGCGTCGTCGAGCGCTTGCTCCAGGCCAAAGTGGGTACGGTGGATTCCGAGTTGGCTGCCTATCTCGGGTCCCGCCCCACGGAGTCGGTGCGCGGGGTCCATGGTCTTCTTCAGCGAGTGCTGAATGCGGCCGAATCCCAAGGCGTTCACCCATCCGCTGCCCTAGCTCGTGAGGTGCTGGAGGGCTCGGCACCCAAGCCGCCACGACGGCCCACCACGGCCCGGACCAGCGGCGTACTCGCTCCGGCAGGCGGCGTGCGCAGCCGGGAGAAGATGATTTGGGACTGGCCCGACGTCGGTGATCGCATCGTCGAGGAGTGGCGCTGATGGCGATCAAGGGAAGTCTCAAAGAGGCGAGCCTCCCCGATGTCATCCAGTTGCTCTTCCTGGGTCGGCGCACGGGCTGTTTGGCTCTGGCGGACCAGCACAACTTCGGCACCATCTATCTCGATGAAGGGCAGATCGTATACGCATCCATCGTGAATCGGCGCGACCGGCTGGGCGACATTCTGCTCCAGCAAGGCCGTATCACAGCGGAGCAGTTGCAGCGCGCCATCGACGCCCAGGACGATGATCGCCAGCACAAGCTGGGGGAGATCCTGGTCGGGCTCGGTGTTCTTTCTCGAGCCGAGCTCGAGGAATACATGCGTCTCCAGATTGAGGAGGCCGTGTATTACCTGTTCACCTGGACGTCAGGGACCTTCAACTTCGAGGCCGGAGTTCGTCCTGAACGTGAAGACTTTCTGGTCCGCATCAGCCCCGAGGCGCTCCTGCTCGAGGGTGCCCGCCGCGTCGATGAGTGGAGCCTGATTGAAAAGAAAATTCCGTCCTTCGACCTGATCTTCTCGGTCGATCACCAGCACATCAGCCAGTCCTCTCCGACCCTCTCACCAGAGCAGCAACGCTTGCTGCCAATCATCGACGGCACCCGTGACGTCAGGCAGCTGATCGATGAATCCGGTCTGGTCGAGTTCGAAGTCGGGAAGGCGCTCTATGGTCTGATCACCGCCGGGTTCGCTCACCGGGTGGGCACCTCCGCAACCAAGGTTCCCAAGGTCAATGAAACCCGGGTGGACGAGCACCGAAATCTCGGGATTGCCTTCTATAAGGCTGGCATGCTGGAGGAGGCGCTGCGCGAGTTCAGGCGGGTCATCGAACTGCGCCCCGCCGATGGCAGAGCGCCGCTGTTCCTGGGATTGATTGCCATCCGACAGGCCCGGTGGGAGGAAGCAGCAGAGGCGCTGCGGCACGCCAGCGCGGCCGGAGTGCCGCGGCCGGCGGCGCTACACAATCTCGGATTCGCTCTCGAGCAATTAGGCCGGCTCGACGAAGCTGAAGCCGCATACGGCGATGCGGCAGCGCGCGCGAAGGACGATTCCCGGATCATGTTGGGTTGGAGCGTCGTTGCACTCAAGCGCGGTGACAATAAGGTCGCGCAGTCGCGGCTGGCACGGGCATGTGAGCTGCTCCAGGGCAGGCCGGTGCCGGCGCTGTGGTACTGGGCAGCCACCCTCGCGGCCGCTGGCCTGGATGACACCGAGAACGCGCTGCGGATTGCTCGCGAGGGAGTAGCCGCATACCCGACGAATGCCGTTCTGCAGAACAATCTCGCCGTGCTGCTCGAGGCCTCTGGCGATCTCGCAGCAGCCGAAGCGCTGCTGCGTTCCGCACTCGTCGAGGATGCCGCCCTCCCGCAGGTCTCCAAGAACCTCGCCGATGTGCTGTACCGGAACGGACGGTACGAGGAAGCCGGGGAAGCGTACGAACGTGCCGCCAAGCTCAATCCTGAGCTGGGAGACGATCTCTACTTCAAGCTCGGCAATATCGCCTACAAGCGGCGAGACTATGCCCGGGCGCGGGAGAGCTGGGTCCAGGCGACCGCGCTCAATCCGGGACACCAACTGGCGAGAGCGAATCTCGAGATGCTGGACCTGACCCAGTGACCCGCTCGGAGGAGGCGGCGTTTCACGAGCTAGCCCGGAAGATCTCCCGGGAGGCAGGGCTGTCGCTCGACGCTTACAAGGACAAGTGTCTCCGCCGCCGGATCGCCGTGCGGATGCGGGCGAGCGGGGCCCACAGCTACGCCGAATATCAGGCTGTGCTCGATCGCGATCCCGAGGAATACGGGCGACTGAAGGACACCATCACCATCAACGTGACGCGGTTTTATCGCAATGCGGAGACCTGGAATCTGATTCGAGCCTCCGTGCTGCCCGAGCTGTGTGCACGTGAGCGTGGGGAGCTGCGCATCTGGAGCGCGGGCTGTGCCTCGGGAGAGGAGCCGTACACCCTGGCAATGCTACTGGCGGAGCACTTCGAGCAATTGGGGCAGCCCGACCGGCTGAAGCTCGTCACCATCGACGCCACCGACATCGATCGCCGCTGTCTGGAGCGTGCGCAGCAAGCCCGTTACTCGCGGGATGCGCTGGTTGAAGTGCCTTCCGCGCTGGCCGAGCGTTACATCGAGACGGTCGGAGCCGAATGCCGGGTCATCGACAGGGTGCGCGAGCGGGTGACATTGCATGCGGCCGATCTCTGTACTGATCCACCGCCGCACCGTAACTACCACCTGATCCTGTGTCGCAATGTGGTCATTTACTTCGAGCGCGACACCCAGGAGCGGGTATTCCGCACGTTCGCCGAGTCGTTAAGGCCGGGCGGCTTTCTGATTCTGGGCAAGGTAGAGTCGCTGGTGGGCCCGGCCCGGGACCGGCTCACCTTGCTTGATCCCCGCGAGCGGGTCTACCGGCGCGCCGCGTGAGTGGGCAGGAGCTCCTGGTCCGGGTTGCGGACATGCGCGCCGGTGTCGCCGATGATGTCCTGGTCACCGTTGGCCTCGGCAGCTGCGTGGCCATTCTCCTGTATGATGCCGAGGCTCGGGTCGGTGGTCTGGCCCACACACTGCTTCCGTCGCGTAGGCTCGCCCGGCAGGACGGTAACCCGGCCAAGTTCCCCGAGTCAGCGGTGCCGCGGCTGCTCGAGCTGATGATCGCCGAAGGTGCACGGCCGGAGCGAATAACGGCTCGCCTCGTCGGCGGCGCCAGCATGTTCGCTTCGTTGGCCTCGCCCGGCACCGTCCAAATGGGCGAACGCAATCTGTTGGCTGCAAGGCAAGCGCTGAACTCACATGGTGTTCGTCTGGTGGGCGAGGCAGTGGGTGGCGACTTCGGCCGAACCGTGCGATTTCGCGTTCGGGACGGTCAGGTGGAAGTCAGCACGGTGTTTCATGGTGTCCAGCACCTCTGACGCGAGCCGGGTGCTCGTGGTCGACGATAGCGCGTTCTTCCGGCGCCTCCTCAGTGACGTCGTAGAAGGAACCGGGGAGTTCCGAGTGATAGCGACTGCCCGCGACGGCATGGACGCGCTCCGAAAGGTGCGAGCGCATGCACCTGATGTAGTCCTGATGGACTTGGAGATGCCGGAGCTCGACGGCCTGGGGGCCATCAGCTACATCATGGCCGAGTCACCTCGTCCCATCGTCGTGGTCAGCGCTCACGCGGGACCGGGAACGACGGCCGCTGTTCGTGCACTGGAGCTGGGTGCTATCGACCTGGTCCCTAAGGAGGCTGAGCGTAGCGCCGAGGCCAAAGCTCGCTTCGCCGAACGGCTCGTGGCTTCACTTCGGGCTGCCCGCTTGGCGGAGGTGAAGCGTGTGGTTGCCCCGGTGCAACGTGAGGCTGAACCGCCGTTGGCACGTCGAAGTGGGGCGCGCACGCAACCACGTTTCTGCGTCGCCATTGCTGCCTCGACGGGTGGTCCCAGAGCGCTGGCCGAGATCGTGCCGCACCTGACACCCGGCCAGGAGGCCGCGTTCGTGATCGTGCAGCATATGCCGCCCAAATTCACGCACAGTCTGGCGGAACGACTCGCGGCGCAGAGCGCGTGCCTCGTGCTGGAGGGTCAGCACCAGATGCCGCTGCTTGCCGACACCGTCTATGTAGCGCCGGGTGACTATCACATGCGGGTCGATCGCACCCTTCATGGCTGGTGTCTCACCCTGGATCAGGGCCCCTCCCTCTGGGGGGTTCGTCCTGCCGCGGATCCGCTCTTCGCGAGTGTGGCCCGTGAATTTCGAAACTGCGCCATTGGGGTGGTGCTCACCGGTATCGGCAGAGACGGAGCCCAGGGACTCAGGCAGATCCGCGATGCGGGTGGCATCGGCATGGTACAGGATCGAGAGAGCGCCACAATCTTTGGTATGCCTGGAGCAGCATTGAACGCGGGCGGCGCCCAGTATGTCCTGGCGATCGGCGAAATCGCCGGACGCATTACCAGCGAGCTTGCCAGGATGAGGGTGCAGTGAGTCGAGAGAGCACCGGCTTCCTCTTGGTGCGCGTTGGGAGCCGTCGGGTCGGGCTGCAGCTGAGCGATGTCCTGGAAGTCATCGCCCTGGGTGACGTGCATCCGGTGCCCGCCGTCGAACCGGCAGTTCGAGGTGTGGTCGCGGTTCAGGGCCGCATGCTTCCTCTGGTACAACTAGGCGCGCTGCTCGACGGGGTTAACCAGTCGCCACTTGCCGGCGATGTCGGAGTCGTTGTTGCGGTCGAGGGGCGGCGGTTCTGCCTCGAGGTTCATGAGGCGGAGCTCCTGGTGCGAGAGCCGGCCCTGCCGGTGCCCCCGGGGGAAGCCATGCCCTGGGCAGTCGGCGTCGCCCGGCACGCCGATACTCTTGTGCCGTTGCTGGATCTCACCGCGCTGAGCTCACGCTTGATGGAGGCCGTATGGACATGAACACCGGCGATGACGTACAGGTGGTGACCTTCCGCGTCGGGCCGCAGGAGTTCGCATTCGATATCCTGCAAGTCGAACGCATCCTGCGGTATTCCGCGCCGTCCCCGCTCCCCAAGGCCCCGGATTTTCTCGAGGGCGTCATGCCTTACGGCGACACTGCCGTGCCGGTGATCGATCTGCGCAAGCGATTCGAGCTGGATGCGCCGCTTCGCGAGGAAACCCGAGTCATGGTGCTGGAGCTGGATGCGCAACGGGTCGCCGTCCTGGTGGACGAGGTACGTGAAGTTCTCCGAATCGACAGTACCGCAATTGCTGCTCCGGGGCCGCTGGTGAGTGGGCTGGCTGCCGCCTACATCGCGGGGATCATCACCCGACCGGGTCGAACCATCATTATCCTGAATGCCAGAAAATTGTTGTCCTCCACCGAACGGCTGGCGCTCAGCGAGCTCGGGGCGGCCTAGATGACGGAAGCCTGGCTGACGGCACTCCGGAACGAGCTGGACCAGATCGCTGGCCGACTCGAAGCCCCCGGCTCCGAACGCGAGGCGGTCAAGCGCGACATCATAGCGCTCTTCAAGCGAGTGGATGGCGCGTTGACGGATCTCGCGCAGATCAAGGAGAACATTCGGGGCCTGGTGGAGCGTTATAAGCAGGCCGGCAACTCCGCCGAGCCGAGTCCAGCCCCGCAGTTCAGTGGAGTGCGCCCGGCAGTTCACGCCGACCATCTCGGTGCATCCACATTCATAGACAAGGGATGGAGCCTCATCTCACTGGGCGATTACAGCGGAGCCATGCAGGCTCTGGAAAAGGCGCTGTCGCTCTCTCCCGGCGCCACAGACGCCACGTCACTGCTCGGCTGGGCGCAGATGCTCAACCAGGACTACGATGACGCTCTGGGCAACTTCTCCAAAGTATTGATGAAGGAGCCGGCGAATGCGCTTGCTCGCATCAATGTCGGATACATCTGTCTCAAAAAGGGGATCTTTGGAGAAGCAATCGAGCACCTGTCCAAGGCAATTCGGCTGGACAACGACCGCAAGGCCACGCTATACGCCCACTATTATCTCGGCCTGGTGTATCTCGAGCGTGAGATGTATGAAGATGCACAGACGTTTCTCCGCAAGACTCTCAAGCTTGGTCCCAATCTGATCGAGGCCTACTTCGAGCTGGGTCGGGCTTTGTGGCTCGGCGGTGAAAGGGAGGAGGCGGTCCGAGTCTGGACTGAAGGGTACATGGCAAACAAGTTCAACCCCTGGGCCAAGCGGTGTCAGGAGATGTTGGAAGTGGCCTCGGCCGGAGGTGAAGTCCCGCGCAGTCCGCTCTCCTCCTAATCCTCAGCGTCATGGGAGCGTCCCAGCCGGCGCTCCAGGATGAACCAGTTGCGATTCGGGTTGGGTCAGTCACCGCCGTGGCATGGCCAGCCCAGCTGAAGCTCGCCGCTGAGCTCGCGCGCCGGGCCGCGGATACGACTGAGTGGCCGGGCCTGGGTCGGCTCGCCCCTGGGCCGCTTCGTATCATTGTGGTACCCGACGCGCGGCGATTGGATTCGCTTACTTCGGGCCGGAGCCCGGGTTGGGGTGCTGCAGTTGCGCTTCCCGGGTCCAGGACCATACTGCTTCGCGCGGACCTGGGTGACGTCTTTCGGACCCTTCGCCACGAGCTGGCCCATCTGGTTTTGCACCAGGCAGTGCCAGTCAGAGTGCCTCTCTGGTTCGCCGAAGGGTACGCGGCATGGGCGGCTGGTGAGTGGGAGCGGCTTGGGGCCCTCGATCTGAATCTGGCAGTCGTCCGCGGGGCGGTGCCCAGCCTCGATGAGCTGAATGCAGCGCTACGGGGATCCGAGTCAACGGCGGATGCCGCGTACGCTCTCGCCGCAACAGCGGTGATCGAGCTGGCCCGGCGGCACCCCTCCAAATCACTTCAGCCCCTGATGAAGCGCTTAGGTGCGGGCCAAAACTTCGATGACGTTGTCCAAGCTACGACCGGGTTGACGTTAGGCCAGTTCGAACGTGCGTGGCGTTTGTCTCTCCGCCGCCGATACAGCCTGATCACGTGGCTCCTGGCTGGAGGGGGGTGGGCGACCCTGGCGCTGGCACTCTGGTTGTTGGTGCGCCGCCGTCGTGCCCTCGATCAGCCACGCCGGGCAGCACTGGACGAAGGGTGGGTAGTCCCCCCTGAGGAGCCGGCCACGTCGGCGGAAGATCCATCGCCGCCTGAACTTGACCGGACCCGGGAACGGTAGTAGCCTCATCCTCTATGTCGAATTCTCGCCTGTCCGACCGACCCGAGCAGGCCCCGCCGAGGCATTTCGTGCTGGCCCCACGAAATCTCATCGTTCTTGCTCTCGCGGTGCTGGTGCTGGTGGCTGGGTACCTCACCCTGCAGGCTGGGTATCCCAGCGCGGCAGCGGTGATGCTGGTCTTCGGCTACTGCGTGCTGTTTCCGATTGGCATCGCACTATAGCACGAGTGTCGCTGATCACGGCACGGACTCTGCGATAGTGCTAAAAACCGATCGGAGCCAGCCTCGCTCTCAGGGCGAATAGCTCAGCTGGTTCAGAGCGCCTGCCTTACACGCAGGATGTCGGGGGTTCGAATCCCTCTTCGCCCATTTGCACCCGCATCGTGAGCGGGGCCGCTGGTCCGAGCTGGCCATCCTGTAGGGGAGATCCTGGAATGTACCTGTTGCGTCTGGTTGTAATCGGTCTGGCTGCTGGCCTGTTCACCGCGCCTCTGGCCGCGCAAGGCATACCTCGCGGCGCACGCACGACACAACGCGTTGCCAATGCGCCTCGTCTGATGGTCGCGAATCCCTTTGCCTTTGCTCCGGGTGATTCGGCGACCGCAGTGAGAATCGGATCCGGCATACGCAATGAGATGAAGGACATCGTCGGACGGGACTACACAGTCGTAGAGCAGTCCCAGATGAACGACGCGCTGAAGCAGTACGGCTATCCGATCGACGCCATTCTGACTCCACCGCTCGCGACGACCCTGGCCAAGAATATCCAGGCGAGGGTGGTTGTCACCTCGACCCTGCAAAGTGGAGCCGGCCAGGGGCAGGGCAGACCCTCTGTCACCGCCAGGCTGATCGGGGTGAATGATGATGCCGGCAACGTAGTGACTCTCACGCAGCAGCAGAATGAAAGCGGAGAGAAATTCGGGGAACGAATCGCCAAGGCACTCGAGCCCGCCGTTGAATCGCTTTCAGAGGCCAAGGAATGCATCGACCAGCAGACCAGTAAGCCGGATAAGGCAGAAGACGCCGCGAGGAAGGCCATCAAGACGGTTGCGAATCATGGGCTGGCGCATTTTTGCTTGGCCCAGCTCGCCAGAGCTCAGAAGAAACCCGCGGAAGTCGTCAAACACCTCCAGGCTTCGGTCAAGGGCGATCCCCTCAGCCTTCCCGCATGGACTGCTCTGGCGGAGCAGTATCAAGCGGCTAACGACACGACGAACACTCTGGTGGCCTTCAAGCAGATGCTGCGCGTCGCTCCGACGAACCAGGCGCTCCGCGAGCGGTTGTTCAAGTACTTCCTCGCCTCAGGACACCCGGAAACAGCACGCGAGGTGGCAGACGAAGGTCTCAGGATCGATCCCTACAATGCGGACCTTTACGACCTTAAGAGCAATGCGTGCTTGTTCCTGAGTGACTTCAAGTGCGCAGTGGATGCGCTCGAGACGATGTACGCGACGGATTCCACCAAAGCCGACACGCTCTTTTTTACGAAGATCGCCGTGGCGGCACAGGAGGGTGGCGATGCCGCGCGTCTGGTGAAGTGGGCTCAGATTGGGAGCAGAAAGTATCCTGCTAACCGTAGCCTGCTCAGCTACCTCAATACCGGGTACGCCCTATCCGGTCAGACGGACAGCGTCATTGCGGTGACGAACCGGATCATAGCCAGGGACACCACGGAGACCGGCGTCGAGGCGGCGTTGGCAGCGGCGAAGACCCTCATCATGGGACCGGACCAGCCTCAAACGGACTCCGCATCGGGCTCTCGCCCGAGTTCTGCAGCAGGTGCTCGCCCCGACACAGCCAAAGCAACTCGAGCCGATTCTGGGCTGGCTTCTCGCCCGGATACGGCGCGGGCCGCCGCGGCTGGCGCTAACGCAGACACTGCTCAGGCGGACACCTCTGGCTTTACACCACGGCCGAAGGAAGCGGTTCCATTCCTGGAATTCGTCATGAGACATGGCGATGCCCAGAGAAAGGAACAGGCGGCTGCCCTGTTGTACACCGGAGCCGCGCCGTTGCTGCAGCAGCCTCAAGATCTCCAGGGCGCGGAACAGCTGCTCCGGCTTGCCGTCCAGGCCGCCGATCCGAGTGGCAAGGTGTACCCAGCGGCGAATTACCTGCTCGGCCTCGCGACGCTCTTCCAGGTCCCGCAGATCGACCCTCAAGCCGAGAAGCAGAAGTCATGTGAGCTGGCGAAGCAGGAGCAGGGACTGCTGGCTGCCGCCGATTCAGCGCTGACGGCAGGCCGCTCGGTAAACCCAGCGGCGGTAGACAAAAACCTGGGGATCATCAAGAAGTATCAGCCGCGCATCAAGTCGATGCTGAAGGCTTACTGCAAGGGCAAGTGAGGCTGTTCTCCTGAAGACGGAGGCGTAAGTTTCATTCGTCGTAGCGAATAGCGTGTAGCGAACAGCCCTTATATATTGCCCCTCCGGTTCGGGGGCTGTAGCTCAGCTTGGTTAGAGTGCCGCACTGTCACTGCGGAGGTCGCGGGTTCGAGCCCCGTCAGCCCCGCTCGCCGGTTTGAACAACACCCCGTCTCCACGGGGTGTTGTGTTTCAGCCCCCGTCAGAGCGGACATGTCCCACGAGACTTCGACATACCACGTGCCGGTGCTTCTCGATCCGGTGCTGGCAGCAGCCCGTGGCGCACGCAGAGTGGTGGATGCCACGCTGGGTGATGGAGGACATGCCGCGGCGTTCCTGAAATCCGGAGCCGAGGTCCTGGGGATCGACCGAGATCCGGAGGCGATCGCTGTCGCCCGTCGGCGCCTGGGAGAGGATGGGATCGAGTATATCCTGGCACCGTACGCATCAGCCGAGGCGCTCGCCGCGGTCCATCGCTTCCGCCCGGAATTCATCCTGCTCGATCTGGGAGTGTCATCGCGCCAGCTGGACGAGACCAGTCGCGGTTTTACCTTCCGTGCGGGCGCCCCGCTCGACATGCGAATGGGCGCGGCAGGCTCGACTGCCGCCGAGCTCTTGAACGAGGCCGGCACGGCCACTCTGGAAGCGATATTCCGAGACTTTGGCGATGAACGCCGAGCGCGGCGGCTCGCCGCTGAAATCATCCGCCGCAGGGAGCGGCGGCCCTTCTCGACCAGCGATGATCTGGTCAACGCAATCCGAGGAGCGCTTGGTCCGCACACTGGTCCCGGTGACTTTGCACGCCTGTTTCAGGCTGTGCGTATCGCCGTGAACCACGAGCTGGAGAACCTGGAAGGAGCGCTGCCTCAGTTCCGTGACTCGCTCCAGCCCGGCGGCCGGCTCTCCGTCATAACCTACCATTCAGGAGAGGACCGACTGGTGAAGCAGGCCTTTCGTCAGTGGGCGAGTGGGTGTGTGTGTCCGCCAGGACTGCCCGCCTGTGCCTGCGGCGGCCGTTCTCGAGGCCGGATAGATCCCCGAAAGCCCATCCAGCCCACCGACGCCGAGCTGGCACTCAATCCTCGCGCGAGGAGCGCTAAACTCAGAATGTTCGTGGTCGATGATACGGCTTAGAGGCCGGCATTGGGTTCTGCTTTGGCTTCTGGTCTTTCTGGGTGGAGCCCTCGTCATTGTTGGACGTCAAACCGCCGCATTCCGAACGGCTCGACGGCTGCGTGATCTTCGGGACGAGCGGAGCAGCCTGGAGGCTCGGCGGGCTGAGCTCGAGCGAAGGATCCATCACGCCAGCAGCCGCCAAGTTCTGGTTCCGGTAGCAGCATCGCTTGGCTTGCATGAGCCAGCCGATTCGGAGTTCGTGCTCTTCGCCTTGCCCCTGCCTGACGAGCCAAACAGCCGCTGATGGCCAAGCCCCATACTCGAATCGCCGCCGTTCAGCTCGGCTTCGCCCTGGTCGTCCTCATAGTTCTTGCGCGGGCCGCACAGCTTCAACTGGTCCAGGGATCCCGCTGGGCTGAGCACGCAGCGCGGCAGCGGACCGAGCGAGCCATCCTGCCTGCCAAGCGCGGCGGTATCTACGACCGCACGGGTATGCCGCTCGCCATCAGCCAGGAGTTCTACCACATCGGGATAGCACCCAATGAACTCGGGGATCGGATCTCAGCAGCCCGAGTTCTTTCGCGCCAGCTTGGGATTTCCCGCAGGGAGTTTTCCCGTGAGCTCGCGTCGGGTAAACGGTGGATCTATTACCATGGCCCGTTCACCGCGACTCAAGTACAGCCGCTGCGACGGATCGCCGGGGTGCACCTCAGCCGCAATTTTCAGCGCTTCTATCCGTCCCCTTCGCTCGCGCGCCCCATCATTGGTGGACTCTCACCCGACCGTCCTGTCGGTGCCGCGGGGTTGGAGCTGTCGCTGGACTCCATTCTGAAAGGACAGCCCGGGGAGGCGGTCCTGCTGAAGGACCGGGCCGGACGCCGCTACGACTCACCGGCCCGGCTGGTCCGCGAGCCAGTGCCGGGCAACGACGTAACACTGACCATCGATGCCGAGCTGCAGGAGATTGCGGAGCGCGGTCTGGCCGATGCCATGGGAGCCATGCGGGCCGAGGGGGGAGATGTCGTTTTTCTTGACCCGACTACGGGTGAGCTGCTGGCACTCGCATCACTGCAGGCTCGAGGCCGCCGGTTGATCGCTTCGCGCGCTTCGACGTTCACCGATCCGTTCGAGCCAGGCTCCACAGCGAAATTGTTTACAGCGGCCGCCCTCCTGGTTCACGGGAGAGCGAGCAGCGCCGACGCGGTCTTCGGCGAGGGCGGCATCTGGCATATGCCAATCACCAGCAGCGGACGAACTCGGCTGATTAGCGATGTCCATAAGGTGTCGGGCAATCTGACGCTGGCACGTGCCATCCAGGTCTCCAGCAATGTGGGAATGGCCAAATTCTCCCTGCGCCTGACTCCGGAGGAGCAGTACGAGATGCTGCGGGATTTCGGCTTCGGCACTCCTACCGGAGCGGAGTTTCCTTCCGAGTCCCGGGGTAGGTTGGCCCGACCGGACCAGTGGGAGCCGATGTACACCCGAGCGAGCATGGCCATGGGTTACGAGTTCGGGGTAACTCCGGTCCAACTCGCTGTGGCGTACGGAGCCATTGCCAATGATGGATTGCTGCTGACGCCCACTCTGGTTCGCGAGATCCGCAACCCGAATGGAGATCTGCTGTATCGGCATCGGCCGGAGCCGGTGCGGCAAGTTGTTCGTCCGGAGATTGCCGCTCGCTTACGTGAGTTTCTGAAAGAGGCCGCGGGCGAGGGTGGCACCGGGGAAGAAGCTCAGATGGCCAATTACACCCTCCTGGGAAAGACCGGAACCGCTGTGAGATTCGAAGGCGGCCGCTACGTGAAGGGGGAGTATACCGCCTCCTTCGCCGCTCTCTTTCCTGCTGACCGGCCCCAACTCGTCGTTATCGTTAAAATCGACAATCCCAAAGGCAAGTATTACGGCGGTTTGACCGCAGCCCCGGTGACAAGGACGATGCTCCAGCAGGCACTCGCCTCGAGGCGGGTAGCTATCGATCGCAGCCGATTGGCCGATACTGAAGGATCGCGGCTTCGTCATGTTCGTCCAAAGCCGACCGGCGCACGGGCGAAGCGGATCCTCTCTTGGCCGAGCCGCCGGATCGACTCGGCCGTTGTGCCCCGGGCGGTTCCGGACGTAGTTGGACAGTCGGTTCGTGACGCTGAGCTGGCGCTCCACCGGCAGGGTTTGCGGGTGACCTTGCGGGGTATGGGCCGGGTAAGCCGCACGGATCCTGCAGAAGGTGAGACCGCAACGCCGGGCATGACGGTGATCGTGTGGGCCGATTGATCGCGACAGGGATACGGAATGCCATTGACCTGGATCGAGATACAAGAAGAGTTGCGGCGGGCCGATCTCTTGATCTCGGCACCCGATCGAGGACCAGATCCGACGGGAATCGGAGTCGATTCTCGGACCCTGCGTCCGGGGATGGTCTATATAGCCGTGAGAGGCTCCCAAACAGACGGCCATCAGTTTGTGTCTGACGCCTTGAATAGGGGAGCCTCGGCGCTGGTGGTTGAGAAGCCACACGGGTCCAAAGTGCCCGAAATTATCGTACGCGACGGGCGACGATCCGCACTTGTTCTGGGGTCCGCGTGGTTCGCCCATCCGGGGCGGTGTCTCACTCTGATTGGAGTCACTGGAACCAACGGAAAGACGACCACCACGGGTTTGATTCGCCACCTCCTCAACCAGCAACACTCGGCGGGGAGCATAGGAACCCTCGGCGCGTTCGATGGTGAAGGCGATCCAGTGCCTTCCAGTGCGGGTGTACTTACGACTCCTGGGCCCATAGATCTGCAAGCGACTCTTGCCGCGCTGATGAATCGCGGCGTGCAGTACGTCGTCATGGAGACATCCTCCCACAGCCTCGATCAAGGACGTCTCGACGGTCTTTCTTTTGCAGCTGGCGTGTTCACCAACCTTACTCGCGACCACCTGGACTACCATGGTACGATGGAGGCCTATCTCGCCTCCAAGCTCCGCCTCAGCAGCCTCCTGCGAACCGGCGCCCCAGAGGTCGTGAATCTCGATGAACCGGCCTGGCACACACTGCCGGATCGGAGACCACGGGTGACCTTCGGGCTCCATCCAGCAGCTGACGTACGAGCCACCGGGATTACGCTCGAAGCTGCTGGCTCTCGATTCCGCATCACCGGTCGATTGGGGACAGATGAGGTTTTTCTGCCGCTTCTCGGTGACTTCAACGTCTCGAACGCCTTGGCTGCTGCCGCCACTGCACTGGCGATGGAGCGGCCACTCGAGCAGGTCGTGGAACGCCTGGCCACGGCTCCTCAGGTTCCGGGACGAATGGAACGGATTGCCGATACGCCCTGCATCGTTCTCAGGGATTATGCCCATACCCCTGATGCTCTCGAGCGTGCCTTGAAGACACTGCGACCGCTGACCTCCGGCCGCCTGATCGTGGTTTTCGGGTGCGGCGGAGACCGGGACCGGGGCAAGCGCCCTTTGATGGGACGCATCGCGGCGGAGCTTTCCGATCTCGCCATAGTGACGTCCGATAACCCGCGCACGGAAGACCCCGCACGCATCATCGATGATATCGAACAGGGCATGGCTGGGCAGGCTCACCGCCGCATAGTGGACCGATTGACCGCCATTCACACTGCACTCAACGAAGGGCGGGCAGGAGATACCATCCTGCTGGCAGGAAAGGGCCATGAGACCTACCAGATCATTGGCTCATCCAAGATCGACTTCGATGAGCGAGAAATCGTTCAACGAGCGGTGAGAGGTGAGCGGTGAGCGGGGACGGGCAGCTCACTACAGCGCTGCCCTGGTCTGAGAACGATGTACGGCAGGCGCTGGGGCTTTCTCGAGTCGCTCAGCCGGCAATGTTCTCCGCCATCTCAACCGACAGCCGGGGAATCCAGCCTGGGGCCCTCTTTGTCGCGCTTCAGGGAGAGCGGTTCGACGGCCACGACTACCTCGCTGCCGCGGCTCAGGCGGGCGCGACAGCAGCAGTTGTTCGCCGAGGTACTTCTGCCGTTCCGTCGTTGAAATTTTTTGAAGTTGATGATCCCCTGCGTGCATTGGGACTCCTTGCCCGCCACCGTCGCCGGATGGTCTCGGGACCAGTCATCGCCATAACCGGCACCAACGGGAAAACGAGCACCAAAGAAATGCTCGCGGCCGTGCTCGGCACACGCTATCGTACCTATGCCACCCGTGCAAATCTCAACAACCTGGTCGGCGTCCCACTCACCATTCTCGAAGCGCCTCAGAGTACGGAAGCGCTCATCGTGGAAGCCGGCGCCAATTTGCCTGGGGAGATCGGACGATACCGAGAGATCATCGAGCCTTCCATCACTGTGGTGACCAACGCGGTGGCCGGCCACCTTGAAGGCTTCGGCTCGCTGGCGGGCGTCGTTGAAGAGAAACTCCTGCTTACCGTCGACGCTCCACTGGCGATTGTGGGGGTCGATCCACCGGCCTTGGCGGAAGGCGCCCGCAAGCGGGCGCATCAGGTGCAGACCGCCGCGTTGGCGAACGCCGACCTGGTAGCGGAGCGCGTGTCGCTCGACCCTGCGGGACGGCCGGTGATAACAATCCGGGGACACAGCTTCACGTTGGCTGCTCGAGGCCTGCATCAGGCGGACAACGCGGTGCGAGTATGGGCGGTAGCAGAAGCGCTCCACCTGGAGCCTGAAGCAGTCGCGCACGCGCTGGAGAATTTTGCCTTGCCGGGAGGTCGCGGTGAGATGATTCAGGAAGGGGCGCTGACAATTTTGAACGACTGCTACAACGCCAATCCGCATTCCTTTCGAGCTGCGATTGCCACCGCAGCCGCGCTCCGGGGGAATCGCCGTCTCGTGTTCGTGGCCGGGACCATGCGCGAGCTGGGGAACGATTCAGCCGCGCTCCACCGCGAGATCGCCGACGCTCTGGTCGATCTCCACCCGGAGCTGCTGGCCGTGGTGGGTGAATTCGTCCCCGCAATGGAGCCCTACGCCGGCGCTCTTGGCCATCGGCTGCTCACCGCTGCGGACCCGATGGCGCTGGCACCACGGCTGGCTCAGCACCTGAGAGGCGACGAGCTGGTCGTGCTGAAGGCATCCCGCGGCGTGGCTCTGGAGCGTATACTTCCGGCGCTCAAGGCGCGCGCGAAGCACCCCGTCCCCCCTGGTGCTTCGCTCCATCCCCGCTGAGGATCGATGTTTTATCACTGGCTTGCTCCGCTCGGCAAGACGTACATCATTTTCAATCTTTTCAACTACATCAGTTTCCGGGCAGCGGGTGCGACGGTCACGGCTCTGCTGCTCGCCTTCCTGGTGGGGCCTCCAGTAATTCGGCGGTTGCGGGCTCGGAAGGTAGGGCAGGTGGTGCGTGCCGAGGGTCCCGCCAGCCATCAGAGCAAGCGGGGCACGCCGACCATGGGTGGTCTGATCATCCTGTTGGCGACGGTGGTGCCAACCCTCCTGTGGGCACCCCTTACAAACCGATTCGTCGTGGTCGCCCTGCTCTCCACACTCTGGATGGGCTGTATCGGCTTTCTCGACGACTATCTCAAGATCGTGCAGGGTAAATCGCGTGGGCTCGTCGCCCGATGGAAACTCGCAGGACAGTGCAGCTTTGGCTTGCTGCTCGGGCTGTTCCTCGCCTACAACCCCGTGGTTCCACCCGAAACGATTCCCGCCACCGCGACGACGCTCCCCTTCTTCAAATACCTGGTAGTCAATTTTGCACCCTGGCTCTTTGTCGTGTTCGTGATGTTGGTGATCACCGGCAGCAGCAACGCAGTCAACCTGACAGATGGGCTGGATGGACTCGCCACCGGACTTGCGGGGATCGCTGCGGCGGCGTTTGCGGTGTTCGCGTACCTGTTCGGGCGAGTCGATGTCACGGAATACTTGAACGTGTTCTACCTGCCC
>DATADG010000117.1:0-10151 GCA_036258655.1 Gemmatimonadales bacterium
CTGCGAAACCGGGTGGCTGGCGTCGTGCGCGAGGCTGAGCCGGTCGCCCGCTTTTCGACCTACAGAATCGGCGGCCCAGCGACCGTGCTCCTGCCAAAGACTGCCGAAGACATTGCCGCGGCCCTGCGGCTGGCGCACGAGTCAGGAATTGCGTGGTTCGTTCTGGGCCTCGGATCCAACATCCTGCTCCCGGACGAGGGTCTGGATGCGCTGGTCATCAGGATGGGGAAGGGTCTCGACCGAGTCCAGCAGGACCAGGAGACCTGGACAATCGGGGCGGGGCTGCCTGCACCGCTGGCTGCACGGAAGACGGCCGAAGCGGGTTTTGCGGGCCTTCACATCTTTGTCGGCGTTCCCGGTACGGTAGGCGGGGGCGTCTATATGAACGCGGGATGCCATGGTGGTGACTGGTCGGAGGTAGTCCAGCGGGTTCTGGTGGTGAATGGATCAGGTCATGACTCCGTGCTGTCCCGTGCCGACATCCCGTTTACATATCGCCGAAGCGGGCTCGATGGCCGGGTGGTCCTGGAGACCACGGTACGGCTCCGCCCCGAGGAGGCGCACCGGCTGGAGGAAGCAGTCGCCGAAATGTTCGAATGGCGCCAGCGCGGAACGCCCTTCAACCAGCCATGCTGTGGCAGTGTCTTCAAGAACCCCGCGGGACCCAGCTGGAAGCGGCACGACGGACCTCGTACCGCTGGTCAGCTGATCGAGGCCGCGGGTCTCAAGGGTTTCCGAATCGGCGGGGCGCAAGTCTCGCCCATGCACGCCAACTACTTCGTCAACACCGGCGGCGCCACCGCCGCCGATGTGAGGGCCCTCATCTCCCATGTGCAGCAGGTGGTGCGGGAGCAGTTCGGTGCGGACCTGGAGCCTGAAGTGAAGCTTATTGGGAAAAACGGAGAGTACTTGAACAGCATGAACAGTGAATGGGAACAATGAACGGTAAATCGACGGAAGCCACCGTGTCCCGTTCACTCCTTAGTGTTCAGTGCCAAGCTTCTAAATGAACATGCCCGACTACTTCGTGCACGAATCCTCCTACATCGACGATGGCGCCAGCATAGGATCCGGCACGAAGATCTGGCACTTCTGCCACGTCATGCCGGGGGCGGTCATTGGAGAGCGTTGCAACCTCGGGCAGAACGTGGTGGTGATGCCAGGCACCCGGCTGGGCAACAACGTCAAGGTGCAAAACAACGTCTCCGTTTATGAGGGGGTCGTGCTGGAGGACGATGTCTTCTGCGGCCCGAGCTGCGTCTTCACCAACGTCGTCAATCCCCGCAGCCACGTCTCCCGGAAGTCCGAGTACCAGCGCACCCTGGTCCGGCGGGGGGCATCGATCGGGGCCAACGCAACCATCCTCTGCGGCATCACTCTCGGTGAGTACAGCTTCATTGGTGCGGGCGCGGTGGTTCGGAGCGATGTTCCCGACTTCGCTCTCATGGTGGGAGCTCCTGCCCGGAGGGTAGGCTGGATGTGCCGCTGCGGCGTGCGCCTGCAACTGCGCGACGGACGAGCTACCTGCTCTGCCTGTGGCACGCGGTACCGCGAAACCGATGGGATCCTGCGAGTAGCCGAACCATCGGCCTCTGATTGACCCGCCCGCCGGAAGCGGCTAAGTTCACTGGCTACCAATGGTTCCGCGTTTCTACGCGCCCGGGCCATCCGCGTCGGCGGGGCACGGGCGCTTTCCCTATGAGACCGCTCCAGCCGATGCTGGACCGAGCAAAAGGTCTGTGCCCCTGGCAAACGTCCCGCTGCTGGACCTAGTCGCGCAGTATCGTGAGATCAAGGAAGACGTGCTCGCGGCCATGATGGCCGTCATCGAGCGTCAGTCCTTCATCATGGGTCCGGAAGTGGGTCGCCTGGAGGCGGAAATAGCCCGCCTGTCCCACGCCAAGCATGGGATCGCCTGCGCGAGTGGTACGGATGCACTCCTGCTGCCGCTGAAAGCACTGGAACTGAAGCCGGGAGATGAGGTGATCACCACGCCTTTCAGCTTCTTCGCGACGGCCGGAACCATCCATAACGCGGGCGGAAGGCCGGTTTTCGTAGATATCGAGCCCGGTACCCTGAACATCAGCCCGAGCGCGATTGCGGCGGCTATTACGCAGCGTACCCGGGCAATCATCGTGGTACACCTGTTTGGCCAGATGGCGGCACTGGAGGAAATCGAGCCTGTTGCCACCAGCCACGGGTTAGCCCTCATAGAAGACGGCGCCCAGAGTATTGGCGCCCGCCGCAAGGTGAATGGTGAGTGGAGAGCTTCGGGTGAGCTGGGCACGGTAGGAACGCTGTCATTCTTTCCCACCAAGAATCTGGGTGCCTGGGGCGACGGCGGGTTGATGGTGACCCAGGACGACAGGCTGGCTGAGCGTCTGCGACGCCTCCGGCTCCACGGCGGATCACGCCAGTACTTCCACGAGGAGGTTGGGACCAACAGCCGTCTGGATACCCTCCAGGCTGCGGTACTGCTGGCCAAGTTGCCCCATCTGGAACGCTGGACCAAGGCGCGGAAACGGAATGCAGCACGTTACACTGCTGCCTTCAGCGGTCATCCCGCAGTTTGTCCCCCGGCGGCCGACCCGGCCAATGATCACATCTTTCATCAATACACGATCAGGGTGCCTCAACGGGACCAGTTGCAGGCGCACCTCAAGTCGAACGGGATCGGCACGTCGATCTACTATCCGCTGGCGCTGCATTTGCAACCGTGCTTCCAGTACCTGGGGTACCGGCGGGGAGATCTCCCGGTGGCCGAGGCGGCTATGGAATCCGTCATTTCGCTGCCGGTATATCCCGAGATGACGAGCCAGCAGCAGGACAGCGTGATCGAAGCCGTTCTTTCTTTTTACGCCTGAGTGCCACCGTGAGCATCGCGCAGGATTTGATCAGTAAGGCGGAGCGCCGCCAGGTTCAGTTCGGCATTGTCGGACTGGGGTATGTAGGCCTGCCATTGGCAGTCGAACTGGCCGAGGCAGGGTACCGTGTGCTGGGTTTTGACATCAACCCGGACGTGGTGGAGGGTCTGAATGCGGGCCACTCCCATGTCAAGGACGTAACTGACGACCAGCTCCGAAAACAGTGTGCCCGGTTTACTGCCACAACCGATATGGCCCGGCTGTCCGAGCCCGATGCCGTATCGATCTGCGTCCCAACTCCCCTGTCGAAGTTCAAGGATCCAGACGTCAGCTATATCGTGGCTGCAACGGAGGCGGTGAAGAAGCGCCTGCGGCGGGGACAGGCGATCATTCTCGAGAGCACCACATACCCCGGAACTACCCGCGAAATCATGCTTCCGGCCCTGGAAAGCACCGGGCTTCGGGTCGGCCACGACTTCTTCCTGGCATTCAGTCCGGAGCGGGTCGATCCCGGCAACCCCCACTACGGAACCAGGAATACGCCCAAGGTTGTCGGCGGGATCACGGAAGACTGCCGTCGCGTTGCCGTGGCACTGTATCAGCCGGCCATCGACACCCTGGTGCCGGTCTCGACCACCGAAGCTGCCGAGCTGGTCAAACTGCTGGAAAACACCTTCCGGAGCGTCAACATAGGCTTGGTCAACGAAATGGCCATTGTCTGCGACAAGCTCGGGGTGGACGTGTGGGAAGTCATCGAAGCCGCTGCCACCAAACCCTTTGGTTTCATGAAGTTTCTGCCAGGGCCGGGGCTAGGGGGCCACTGCATTCCAATTGATCCCCATTACCTCGCGTGGAAAATGCGGGGCCTGAACTACAAGACCCGGTTCATCGATCTCGCCGGGGAGCTGAATACCGAAATGCCTGAGTTTTGGGTCCGGAAACTCGTCGAGGCATTGAACGCGCAGGGTAAGGCAGTACGGGGGTCATCAGTCCTGGTGTTGGGAGTGGCGTACAAACGTGATATCGACGACATCAGAGAGAGTCCGGCGCTGGACATCATTCGGCTTCTCAAGGGGCAAGGCGCTCGAGTGACCTACTCCGACCCGCACGTTCCTCGTTTCCGGGAGGACGGACACGAGTTCCGCTCGGTTGCGTTGTCACCGGAGGTCGTAGCCGCCGCCGATTGCGTCATGATCGTCACTGATCATACCTCAGTGGACTACCGCATGATCAAGAAGTCCGCGAGGCTGGTGGTCGACACACGTAACGCCTTACCCAAAGAGGTCTGACATGCACGTGGCAGTGATTGGTAGCGGCTATGTAGGGCTGGTAGCCGGAGCGTGCTTAGCAGAGACCGGTAATGACGTGACCTGTGTCGATGTCGACGCTGACAAGATCGCGCGGTTGCAGCGCAATGAGATTCCGATCTACGAGCCCGGTCTGGAGCCGATGGTCAAGCGGAATCAGGACGAGGGGCGGCTCACGTTTACTACGGATTTGGGGTCGGCGGTTCGGAGCTCACGCGTGATCTTCATTGCGGTGGGGACACCTCCTGGCGAAGACGGCTCGGCCGACCTGAAACACGTCCTCGCGGTGGCTCGGGCAGTAGGCCAGAACATGAACGAGCCGAAGATCGTGGTCACCAAATCCACTGTCCCCGTCGGAACTGCTGAGAAAGTGCGCGCGGCCATTCAGGCGGAGACGAATATTCCGTTCTCGGTGTGCTCGAATCCTGAATTCCTCAAAGAAGGAGCCGCCATTGAAGATTTCATGAAGCCCGACCGGGTGGTCATTGGCGTGGATAATGATGAGGCGAAAGAGGTGATGGCGGAGCTGTACGCTCCGTTCACCAGGCAAGGAGGGAACCGTATCCTCTTTATGGATATTGCCTCTGCCGAGGTAACGAAATATGCCGCCAACGCCATGCTGGCCACGCGCATTTCCTTCATGAATCAAATGGCGCTGTTCTGCGAGCTGGTGGGCGCCGACGTCAACCATGTTCGGCTCGGTATCGGCTCCGACCAGCGCATCGGTCGAGCCTTCCTCTATCCCGGTCCGGGCTATGGTGGCTCCTGCTTTCCGAAGGACGTTAAAGCCTTGATTCGGACTTCCGATGATCTGGGCCTGTCGCTGGATGTGCTCAAGGCGGTGGAGCAGGTCAATGAGTGCCAAAAACAGGTCGTGCTGCAGAAGACCCTTCGATATCTGGGGCAGGACCTCAGCGGCAAGTGCGTGGGTGTGTGGGGACTCGCCTTCAAGGCAGAGACGGACGACATGCGGGAAAGCCCTGCGATTCCGGTGATCGAGGGGCTCCTGGATGCTGGCGCGCGGGTCCAGACCCATGACCCGAAGGCGACCGACTCAGCGCGGCTGATTTTCGGCGATCGAGTGATGTATGCGGCCGACCCGTACAGCGCCGCACACGGAGTAGACGCCCTGCTGATCATGACCGAGTGGCTGGTGTACCGGAATCCCGATTTCGAGCGCGTCCGCAAGCTGGTGCGCAGACCCCTACTCATCGATGGGAGGAACCTCTACGACCCCGACCGCATGGCCTCGCTTGGGTTCGAGTATCACGGGATCGGCCGGGGCCGTCGGTGACTCGAATCCTGGTGACCGGGGCCGCCGGATTCATTGGATCGCATGTGGTTGAAGCGCTCGCAGCACGAGGCGATGAGGTCATCGGAATAGACAACTTCGATCCGTTCTACCCCCGCTCGATGAAGGAGCGCAATCTGGCCGAGATCGGCCCGAAGCCGACCTTCTCCTTTCACGAGCTGGACCTGCTCGACATCGGCGCAGTCCGTCCCCTGCTCACGCCCGACACGGTCATCGTGCACCTCGCCGCGAAAGCCGGCGTCCGGCCATCTCTCGCTGATCCGGTAGGCTACGCTCGAGCCAATGTCACCGGCACGGCAGCCATTGCTGAAGCGGCGCGACAGGCTGGCGTGAGGCGATTTGTATTTGGGTCGTCCTCGTCGGTCTACGGCGACAGCACTCCAGTGCCGTTCAAGGAGGATGCGGTTGCCATCGTGCCGGTCTCGCCCTACGCTGCTACCAAACGGGCCGGGGAGCTGTTCCTCACGGCCGTGGCTCCGATCTATGGCTTCCAAGCCGTGTCTCTCAGGTTTTTCACCGTGTACGGTCCGCGGCAGCGGCCCGATCTTGCGATTCATGCGTTTACCCGCATGATGGTGGAAGGGCGCACCCTGACGCTGTTCGGTGACGGCACGCAGGCGCGCGATTACACCTATTGTGACGACATTGTTGCCGGCGTGCTCTCCGCGATTGAATGGAGTGCGACGGCTCCCGTAGGGGTGGAGACGTTCAATCTCGGCGGCAGCCGATCGGTGCCCACAGAGGCCATGGTGGCGGAGATTGCCGGCGCGCTCGGCCTCAAGCCGAGGATCCAGTGGGCCCCAATGCAGCCGGGCGACGTGCGGCACACCGCGGCCGACCTCACCAAGTCGTCTGCGGTACTCGGATACCAGCCGAAGACGCCGTTTTCCACTGGCATTCACCAGTTTGTTCAATGGTTCAGGGAGGCGTATGGCCGGTCAGACTGAGCTCCTGCTGGCGCGAGCCCGGGAGCGGTTCGTAGTGCAGGATTACTACGGAGCGGTTCATCTCCTCGAGTCGGTGGTTGATTCCGGTCGCGCCTTCGCCGACGTACACCACCTGCTGGGCGTCTCACTTTCACTGTTGGGCCAGGCACAGCGCGCTCTGAGCGAGCTGGAGCGTGCGCTCGAGCTGAACCCCCGCTACGTGGAAGCTTTGATTCACCGGGGTTTGGTCCTCAACGAGTTGGGACGTATTGACGAGGCGGAAGAGGCGTTCACCCGGGCTGCCGCAAACCTGGACCACAAAATGGACGGCCTGCCGGTTCCGGTCGCTGCTCAGCTGGCGAACCGTCACGCCGATCTCGCGGAGACATACGCCGGAGCCGGGGCGCTTGATCGCGCCATTGAGCAATACGAGCGAGCGCTCGAGCTGGGACCCGAGTTCCACGACCTGCGGTACAGGATGGCTCGCCTGCTACTCGAGGCGGGCCGACCGCTGGAGGCCAGGGAGGCGCTGGAGCAGGTCCTTCAGGCGCGACCCGCGTTCGTGGATGCTCAGGCTGCCCTGGGCCTGGCTCACTATCTCTCCGGTGATGCCGACGGTGCGCGCGAGGTATGGCAGCGATGTCTCGCCACCCGTCCAGAGAATGCGCGGGTGGAGGCGTACCTGGCCATGCTCACGCGGGTAGGTCAGTGAGTGCAGCGCGAGTCCTGGCAAAGCTGACGGTCGCAGTGGCGCTCCTGCAATCGTGTGGCAGGGTGGGTGATCACGAGCGGCGTGGGGATGAAGCATACGGACAGGGTCGCTTCACTGAGGCCCTGGGAGAATATCGGATCGCACTTGCCAACGATCTTGAACCACGGTTGCTGGCCAAGGTAGGAGCCGCCTCGCTCCGGACGGGCAACCTCGAGGTCGCGGCCGATGCTTACCTCAGGCTGGCGGCCGAGGATCCGACCAGGGCAGAAGAGGCGGCGGAAGGCCTGGACGCCGTAGCCCGTGCCGCCGATCGCACCGGTGATGGGAAACGGCTCGAGGCTGCAGTTATCGGCCTGGGCATGATCGCCCCGAACAGGGCAATCGGCAGGTATGCGCTCTCCGTCATCCGCCGGCCTGGTGCTGAAGCTACCGACCTTGTCTCCGTGCTGCCGGCCGCGATTGCTACAGCGCCCGATGCCGAAACCGTTGATTCCCTGCTGACGGTGTACGGTGCTGCGCTCCACGAAACCTCCGGATGTGACCAGGCGCTCCCGCTTTACCAGTCGGTTGTGCGCCGTACCAAGTCCATGGCCCTTCGGCAGAGAGCCGAAGACGGTGTGGCGGCCTGCTCTGTCGTGCTGGGGCTCCGAGCCGAAGCTGGAGGGAGACCAGCGGAGGCAGAGCTGTGGTTCTCAGCCGCCATCCAGGTGGACTCGGCGACAGCGGTGGGGCGCCGGGCTCTGGTCGGCTACGGTGACGCGCTGCTCCGACTGGGTGATACCGCGGCAGCGGCAGCGGCGTACCGCTCGGTGCTCGCCGACCTGGTTCAGAGCGACTCTACGACGCAAATGGCCCGTGACCGATTTGAGGAGCTACGCGCGCGCGCCGCGGTCGGTCCGCATACAATTCTGAGATGATCCGAAGATTCCTCTTCGCTACGATTGGGTTGATTGGCGCCTGCGGCGGTGGAGGAGGCGGGAGCACCCGTCCTGGGGCTCCTGCACCGGTACCTGAGGCGAGTGCGAACGCTGCTACGATCGATTCCCTGTGGCGAGAGGCGGAGCAGGCGATACGTCGCGGTAAGTGGGGGGATGCGGCAAAGCTGTTGGACCGAACACTCCTCGAGTTTGCGCCCGGCGATCCGCGGATACCTCGGGCTCACTTCCTTCTGGGGGAAGCTTTATTCGCCCAAAACCGGCAGCTCGAGGCCGCGAGAGAATTTCGGAAGACATCCGATGATACGCCGAATCATTCACTCGCTCCCGAGGCGCTCCTCCGGCTGGGTGACGTGTATGCCGATCTCTGGCGACGCCCCGAGCTGGATCCGACCTACGGTCAAACCGCCTTGTCGACCTACCAGGAGCTCGTGAATCGCTACCCCGAGAGCACTGCCGCAAAGCGAGGACAGCTCAGGATCACTGAGCTGAACGAACGGTTTGCTTCCAAGGCTTACAAATCGGCGATGTTCTACTTTCGGCTGAAGGCCTACGACTCCGCCATCCTCTACCTCAAGGATCTGGTCGCTACCTATCCTCGGGCGGCGGTAGTGCCGCAAGCGCTGGTCAAGCTAGTTCAGGCATACCGGGCCCTGGGCTACCGGGAAGACGTCCAGGAGACCTGCGGCTACATCCAACGCTTCCATCCGCGCGCGCCCGACATACGAGAGGTGTGTCCTCGGCAGCCCTCCGGCGCCTGAGCACGTGATCGGTGTGTTCGGCGGGTCATTCGACCCGATTCATCATGGACATCTGATTGTTGGTCGAGTGGCGTACGAGAAGCTGGGACTCGCCGTGCTCGCCTATGTGCCGGCGCGGGAGCAGCCATTCAAGCAAGGGCGTCATCGCAGCTCGGCCGAACACCGCTCCTCGATGTTGTCCCTTGCGATCTCCGGCACACCGGGGTTTGCGCTGGAGCGGCTCGAGCTGGACCGTCCAGGGCCCTCGTACACGGTGCACACGCTTCGGGAGCTGCATCAGCGCCATCCGGGTACGGACCTGACACTGCTGCTTGGCGCCGATGCCGCGGCGGAGCTGTCCGACTGGTATGAGGCCGATCAGATCCCGCGGCTGGCGAGAATCGTCGTGTTCGCCCGCCCCGGATCACGTGTTGCACTGACACCGCCGATTGCGCAAGTCGTCGAGGTGCCGGAGATCGACATCTCCGCAACGGAAGTGCGGCGCCGGGTGAGCCGAGGGCAGCCCATCCGGTACTGGGTTCCCGACGCGGTCGCGGAGTATATCGCACGGCACCGGTTATATTTGGACCCAGAATGATCAAAACACTCGTCACCTCGGTGTTCGGCTCGCGCTTCGACCGGGAGCGCAAGCGTCTTCAGCCAATTGTCCAGCAGATCCACAGCCACGAGGCACGGCTCAAGGATCTCAGCGAAGCTGATCTCAAAGCGCAAACGCAGCGCTTTCGTGAGCGTCTGGCTGAACGCGTCGGAGCGCTCAAGGCGGAGCTGGAGCAGGTGCGCGAGGCCAAGCACGGCTGTGCCGATCCGACCGAGCGAGAGCAGCTCGAGAGCCGGTTCCACGAGCTCGACAGACAATACAAGAAAGAGCTGGCAGCCGGCCTGCACGAGCTGCTGCCCGAAGCGTTTGCCACGGTGCGCGAGGCCTGCCGGAGGCTGCTCGGCACCAAGGTCACCGTTACCGGGCACGAGCTGGTGTGGGACATGGTGCCCTATGATGTCCAGCTGATCGGGGGAATCGTACTCCACCAGGGCAGGATCGCGGAGATGGCGACAGGTGAAGGAAAAACGCTGGTCGCCACGCTGCCGCTGTACCTCAATGCGCTCGCCGGCCACGGAGCGCACCTGGTCACTGTCAACAACTACCTGGCCCGGCGTGACTCGCAGTGGATGGGGCATGTCTACAAGTATCTCGGATTGACGGTTGGCTGCCTGGATGACACCGAGCCTTCATCTCCCGAGCGCCGGGCAGCATATCAAGCCGACATCACGTACGGGACCAATAACGAGTTCGGCTTCGATTATCTCCGCGACAACATGGTGTTCTCGCTGGATCA
>DATADG010000118.1:0-10837 GCA_036258655.1 Gemmatimonadales bacterium
AGTGGCTGACTCATGTCGAGCGCTGCCCGGTGGGCCTTCCAGCGTTCGGGTAGATGGAACGGTGGCTTTTCATCGAACGCCGCCGACCGGCCGAAGAGTCCATAATAGGTGGTCTTGTACGGCGTGATCGTCCCGTTGTTGGGATAGCTCTTCACGACCCCGTCGCTGATCCGCAGACTGAACGTGGCGTCCGGTGGAAGGGTGCGGCCGTACGCGGCGAAGATCGCCTGACCCACCTTTTCCGCGTTGGCGGAGATCACGTCCTGCAGCCGAGTGGCGCGCTCCTGCACCTTCAGCGCGACGGGATTCAGCCTACGCGCGAGCACGATGAGCGGATCCTTGCTGCTCGCGACCGCTTCCTGCCCACCCTCGAGGAGCTGCGCCCGGTACGCGGAATCTGCCAATCGGGTTCCGTTGAGGGCCACTTCGGCTGCCACTTCAGGACTCCGTCCGCCCAGAAACGCGGTGAGATAGGGATCGCTGAGCGGCAGGTCCTTGCTCGCCTGTGTGAGCCAGGCCTGGAGCATTTCCTTGTCCTGCTCCGGCGTCGTGGGCACCGGCGCGAGAACGGCGTGCTTGATCTGCTCCAGCCCTTCGCCTCGGTACTGCGGCAGTCGGAGGGAATCCGGCAGCCGGGCTTGCTGCGGAACACGCACCAGTCCCCCCGCCACGTTGAGCAGCGGTGATCCGGCAAAGCTGTACCAGCGCTGCTGCTTGGCCAGTGCGGCGAGCTGCCGCTGCGCCTGGGTGATCGCGTCCCACGCTCCTCCGTAGCGGGCCTTCAGCTTGGGATCCTTGGCGATCCGGCGGCGAAAGTCGCGCTCGAACGCGCGCTTCTTGGCCATGATGCTGGAGTCCTGGAGACCGGCCAAGTAGCCGGTGACCGCTTTTTTCGAGTTCTTGAGGCTGAAGATCTGATTTTCCAGCGTCCGCCTGGTCTGCTCGTCCTTCTGCGCCATCTCCTCCAGCACCGCCAGATTGCGGTCGTAGGAGCTGAGCTGCGCCGGGTACTGCACGTCCCGGAGGTACTCCATCTGGGCGACGGTGAGCAGCCGACCGGTTGACCCGGGATTCCCGGTCACGAAGACCAGCTCGCCTTCCTTGGCCCCCTCGCGGCTCCAGCGCAGGTAGTTCTTGGGCTGGTAGGGTTGCCCGTTCTCGTAGACCCGGAGCAGGGTGAGGTCGAGGTCGTAGCGGGGAAAGGTGAAGTTGTCGGGGTCGCCGCCGAAGAAGCTGATTCCCTCCTCCGGCGCCATCACCAGCCGGATGTCGTTGAATCGCTTGAAGCGATACAGCGAATAGGCTCCACCCTGATAGTAGGAGATCACCTGGCAGGTCATCCCCGTCTCCTGGTTACAGGCGCTCTCGATCGCCGCCTTGGCCGAGTCGCGCTGTGCCACCTGGCGCGCGGGAGTACGGGCACTTCCGGCCTGATGTATTCGATCAGTCACGTCTTCGATCGATTGCAGCTGGTCGACGTACATCCCCTGACACTTCCGCTCGTCGGCCGGCGTGCGGGCCACGAATCCCAGCTCCTGAAAGTTCGAGTCCGGCGTAGAGACCGACGTGATGCACTCGCGGGCGCAGTGATGGTTGGTCATCACCAGGCCGCGGGAAGAGACGAAGGATGAGGAACAGTTGGGCAGCCGGATCGAGGCGAGACGGACGTGGTCGAGCCAACCCTTCGGCGGAGTGAACCCGTAGCGCGCCTTCCAGTAGTCAAGTGGCGGCGCCTCGAAGGTCCACATAGTGCCGAACTCCTCGATGAACCCTTCGGGGAGCTTTTCAGCCTCGAGCTCGGTCTGAGCGGTCTCTTGAGCCCCGGATGCCTCGAGTGGGATGATGGCCAGCGCTGCGATCAGGGGTAGTCCTATGCCACGCATTCTGATGCCTCGTAAGGGTGGTTTGCGGTCGCGCGGAATGTATGTGTGGGACGGAGTCATTGCGAGGGTTGGGAGGTGGCCCCGCTTCACCGCCTTCCGACTTGCTTCGGGGGCTTGATCACTCCCTCTCGCCCAAGCACTCGCCGCAGGAGTCCCGTTTGCCCCACATGATACGCTTCGTGGAAGGCGAGCGATGCCAGCAGGGTCCCCATCGTCTCCTTTGGATTCCCCGTCGGGCTGAATGGCGCCGGCTTGTCCATGTCCGCCTGCGACATCCCATTCAGGCAGTTGACCAGCGGCTCCTGCAAGGCCTTGTACCTTCGCTTCAGCTCCTCGAACGGGATCGCATTCTCTTCGGTGAACGGCACGTCGCTGTAATCGTCGTAGGGCTCAAACTCCTCGGGCCGGAACATCGGCTTCTGGCCGAACAGCCCCAGCACGTGATTGCGGGTCTGGGTCAGGTGTCCCACCACCCAGTTGAGACAGCTGCCACCCGGCCTGGGGTTGATCAGGCTCTCTTCGTGGGACACCCCCGCCACGTTCTTCTCCAGGACGTAGCTGGTGAGTCCGAACTGATAGGCAATCGTCTTGGCGTGCATAGACTTGATTTCTCCTTGCCGCAAATCCGTAGCGTAATCGTGACGGTGCCCAATGTACCTCAAGAGCGGGACGGCGGCACCGGGCAGCGGGGACGGCGCATCAGGAGTTCTCATGGCCAAGTCGGTCAAGGATCTCGTCGCCAGCATGATGGGCCCCCGCAACGGAGCCTTGCCCGGGACCCAGGCCTTCCCTCCCCTGGATCTGGATCAACTCGCCAAAGAGATGCACCTGGACGAGCGCGCCGAGCAGGCCGGCCGCGCCGGCCAGCCGCTGCCGGACAGCGAGGGGCCTGATCGAACCGAGCTGGACATCCTGGACCAGATCGAGCGGCTCGCCCGAAAGGCGCACGAAGTCTACCTCGCGCAGCTCGACCTGTACGAGGGACGCATTCGGAGAGCGGTCATCACCGCGGATCTCAGGGTCCAGATTGAGGCCGCCGGTTCCAACGCCCTGGCCGACCTCAAGGCCGAGATCATCCACGACCAGAACCAGCTGAACACGCTGCTGCAGGCCGTGGGGAGCAGGGACCAGGAGTTCCGGGAGTTCCGGGAACGCCACGGTCTCACCCGGCTGCCCAAGAATCCTTCTCCCGAGGAGCAGACGCTCGCAGTGCTTCTGCTGCTCGTGTTCGTGCTGCTGGAGTCGATTCTCAACGGGATGTTCTTCGCGGAGGGAAGCGAGGCCGGACTGATTGGCGGAGTAGTTCAGGCGTTGGTGCTGTCGATCCTGAACGTCGGAGTCGCTTCACTCTATGCGCTGTACGGCTTTCCCTATCTCTTCCACCGCCGCGGGTCGGGCAAGGCAGTAGGAGCAATCGCCACTCTGACTTTTGTACTCTGGCTGGTCCTCCTCAACCTCGCCATCGGTCACTTCCGCGATCTGTTCATCGCCGGCGCGGGCAGTGTTCTGATGGCGGACCTGCTGACTCGACTCACCACGGCTCCACTGCTGCTCAGCGACGCCAAGTCCCTGATCCTGGTTCTGCTCGGCATCGGGCTCGGCCTCCTCTCGGTCATCGATGTGGCGTCTATCCGCGACCGCTATCCGGGGTATGCCGCAGTCGCGCGCGACCGCCAACGCGCGATGGAGCGGTACGTCGAGGAGAACGCCAGATGCCTGGCAGCGATGATGGATCTCCGGGATCGCGCCGTAGACGACATGAGCGCGGCGGTACAGCTCATCCGCGAAGCCCAGTTCGACATGCTGCACGCCATCGACGGTCGATACCGGCTGCACCAGAGCTACCGCGCGTATCTCAATCATCTGGCGCTGGTGCACGAGCGGCTGGTCCAGCGCTACCGGGATCTGAACCGGCGGATGCGGAGAGGAGAAGCGCCAGCCTACTTCCGGCGACCCGCAACGCGTCCGCGCTTCATCGAGCCGCCGATGCTGCCGCCGCTGCCCGGGCTCGAGGAAGACAGCCGGAAGGAAGTCATCAATCGGATCGACTACTACATCAAGGCGGTGAACCAGAGGCTCGAGGAAACCATGCCGGAATACCAGACAGTGGGACAACTCGGAGCCATGGAACGTGCCTCTGCGTGAGTACCGTCGCGATTATGTCCTGGGCAGAGCCGTCCCTCCGCAGAGGATTCAGGGCCGCATCGCGGGAGCCGCGGCGGCGATTGTGGGCCTGATCGTCATCGGCGTGGCACTGGCGCTCAAGAGCCGGGCGGTGACCGTACCCACCGGCGCCGCGACCCTCTGCCCCACCGATCGCCCATTGTCTTCCGTCACCGTCATTCTGCTCGATGTATCCGACCGCTTCTCCGAGCCGCAGCGGCTCCAGATCCAAAATCACCTGGCTCGGCTCCGCGACAGCGTACCACGATTCGGATTGATCGAGGTCTACACCGTGGACCGGCTGGGCCGAAGAGTGACCGAGCCGGTGTTTCATCTCTGCAATCCCGGGACTGGAGACGACCTCAACCGGATCTATCAGAATCCCGAGCTGGCCCGGAAGCGTTGGCATGGCTTTGCCGACACGCTCGCCGCGGATATCGACCGTCAGGTCTCCTTACCCGCTACCGCGACCTCCCCCATCTTCGAGGCCATTCAGGCAACAGCGGTGAGAACCTTCGGGAGGCCGGAGTACGACGGGCTCCCCAAGCGGCTGGTAATTGTCTCCGATCTGCTGCAGAACGTGCCCGGCGGTCTCAACATGTATCAGGGGATTCCGTCGTTCCGCGCCTTCCGGAGGACACCATACTTCTCCCAGGTCAGGGCCGATCTCTCTGGTGTCGTCGTCGCGATCTACTACCTGGCCCGCTCGGGCGTCGGGACACAGGGTCGGAGACATCTCGGGTTCTGGGATGCCTACTTCCGATTCCAGGGCGCGAGAGTGGAATCTGCAGTCGGCGTGTTCGGTGATAGGTAGGCGGGGAGGGGGGCAGGCGGATTGTAATGAAAGCCTCGCATGGGTCGTTTCTTCCTATTTGACCGACCGCCTGACCGCCCGATGGGCCATCTTTAGTCTAGTCTCCCATCCCGACGCAGTGTACGTTGCGGCGGACCTCTTCCGGAACCCACTTGTCCGACGTCGCACCCCGACCGCAGACCACCCTTGCCGGGACCTACCGTCTCGAGCGCGAGCTCGGCCGCGGTGGCATGGCCACTGTGTATCTCGCCGAGGACCGGAAGCACCGCCGCCCGGTCGCGGTGAAGATCCTCCACCCCCATCTGGCTGAGCATCTGGGTGCCGAACGGTTCTTGCGCGAAATCGAGATCGCGGCCCGGTTCAATCATCCGCACATCCTGACCCTGATCGATTCCGGAAAGAGCGGCGGCCATCTCTACTACGTGATGCCCTACGTAGAAGGCGAGACCCTGCGGGAGCGGCTCCGGCGCGGAGGCCGTCTCCCACTCGACGAAGCGCTCACCATCACCCGACAAGTAGCGAGCGCGCTCGGCTATGCCCACGGACGTGGCGTGGTCCACCGCGATATCAAGCCCGAGAACATCATGCTCCACGAGGGTGGAGCGATCGTCACCGATTTCGGGATAGCGAGGGCGGTGGGAGAAAGCGGGGCCGGCGGGCAGCGGGGCGGCGGGGCGGAAAAGCTTACGGCAACAGGCATATCTGTAGGCACGCCTACTTACATGAGTCCGGAACAGGCGGCTGGGGAGACAGAGCTGGATGGCCGTAGCGATCTCTACAGCCTGGGATGCGTGCTGTTCGAGATGCTCGCGGGCGAGCCGCCGTTCACCGGCATCGGTCCGCACGCGGTCATGATCCAGCGGTTCAGCGCAGCCGCCCCATCGCTGACCTCTCGAGGAGTGGCTGTTCCTCCTCAAATCGAGCGGGCGCTCGCCCGGGTGCTCGAGCGAGAGCCGGACGCGCGCTATGCCACCGCCGCCCAATTCAGCAATGCGCTCCAGCTCGCCGGCAGCAGTGCCGCCTCCTCCACGGCCACGATCCAGACCGCAGCCCAGAGTCCCGGCGCCGGCAAGTCAATCGCAGTGCTTCCCTTCACCGACTTGAGCCCGGGTCGGGACCAGGAGTACTTCGCCGATGGCATCACCGAGGAGATCATCAACGCGCTCAGCAAGATCCGTTCGCTTCGGGTGGCGTCCCGCTCCTCCGCGTTTGCATTCAAGGGAAAGAGCGTAGACATCCGGCGCATCGGAGAGCAGCTCAATGTCACCAGCATTCTGGAGGGCAGCGTCCGAAAGGCAGGCAACCGGCTCCGGGTGACGGCCCAGCTGGTGAATGCCAGCGATGGCTATCATCTCTGGTCCGAGCGCTACGATCGGGATATGGAAGACATCTTTGCGGTGCAGGACGACATCGCGACCCGGGTCGCCGAAACGCTGCGGGTGGTGTTGAGCGACGAGGAGCGGCGGGCGATGGAGGTCACGCCGGCCGCCGACATCCGCGCTTACGATTATTATCTCCGCGGGCGGGAGCTGACGTTTCGCCATCAGCCCAAAGCATACCAGCACGCGCTGCAGATGTTTCAGCGCGCCATCGAGATCGATCCCGCATACGCCCGCGGCTATGCCGGTCTGGCCGACTGCTACGCCTGGCTCTACCACTATCTGGAATCCACCGAGACCAATCTCCGGAAAGCCGAAGAGGCCAGCCGGAAGGCGCTCGAGCTGGATCCAGACTCTGCGGAGGCGCACGCGTCACGAGCGCATGTGCTGGGACTGGGCAAGCATTTTGAGGAAGCGCGAGCCGAGTTCGAGACCGCCATCCGGCTCGCTCCCACACTGTTCGAGCCGCACTACCTCTTCGCTCGAGCCTGCTGGGCTCAGGGACTCATGGAGGAGGCGGCCCGACACTTCGAGGACGCGGCCCGGGTGCGGCCCGAGGATTATCAGGCGCCTTCGCTCCTGTCCAACGTGTATGACGCGTTAGGCGACACGGAGAAGGCGGATGATGCCCGCCGGCGCGCACTCGCGGCGGCTCGGCGTCACCTGGAACTCTATCCCGGCGAGGTCCGCGCGCTCTATCTCGGAGCTGGTGCCCTGCTCCGGGTCGGTCATCAAGAGGAAGCCCAGCAGTGGGCGGAGCAGGCTCTCCGAGCCGGTTCCGATGATCCCGCCATGTACTACAACTTGGCTTGCTTTTACAGCGCGAGCCGCAACACCGATGCCGCGCTCGACTGCCTGGAGAAGGCCGTAGCACTGGGATTTGCCCACCGGGACTGGCTCCTCAATGACGCCGACCTGCGCCCGCTGCGTGGACACCCGCGGCTTCAAACGATCCTCGATCGACTGCCGCGATAGTCACTGGGTTCGATGACGGAGCAGAACCCGGTGCCCTCGCGACAGAAGCATCCGACCTCATCATGGCAGCGCGAACGCGAAGAGCGCGCTGCCCCGGGACGCGCCGAGGAGCTCGGGCGCGAACCCCTTGAGCCACCCGCCCCAGCCGGAAGGCACCGCGACATACTGGATTCCATTTACGCTGTAGGTGACCGGGTTGCCGTGGATGCCGCTCCCCGTCTGGTAGCGCCAGAGCAGCCGTCCGCTTCGCGCGTCGAACCCAAGCAGCTCACCGGTCGGCGCTCCGGCGAACACCAGCCCTCCAGCCGTCGCGAGCAGGGATCCGACCATCGGATGCTCGGAGCGCCATGACCAGACCTCACGGCCGGTTCCGGGGTCGATGGCCTTGATGTACCCGATCTGTGGGTGCTTGGCCACCTCGGCTCCTCCGCCGAAATAGGGCATCCCCTCCCGGAACGGCACGGAATCGACCTTGAACGTGGCGCAGGCCTCGATCACCGGAACGTAGAACAGTCCGGTTTCGGGGCTGAAGGCGGCGTGCGACCATTCCTTGGCGCCGGCGGGACCGGGACAGATCTCGGTCCCTTCGGGTGTGGGTGTCCGGAGCACCGTCACCCGGCCGGTGGTCTCGTCGATGCGACCCCACGTCACGCGACCGAACGGAGTGGCCCGGACCAGAGCGCCATCGGTGCGATCAAGAACGAAGAGGAACCCGTTCTTGTCGAAGTGCGCGAGCAGTTTTCGCCCGCCCCGCTCGAACAGTATCATCTCGTTCACCCCGTCGTAGTCCCAGACGTCATGGGGCGTGAACTGGTAAAACCAGCGGATGGTGCCGTCGTCCGGATCCACTGCAATGACCGAGTTGGTGAACAGGTTCGATCCGGCGCGTGGGCTGCCGTGAAACACTGGACCCGGATTCCCGGTCCCCCAGTACATCAGATCCAGCTCCGCGTCATAGCTCCCGGTGATCCAGACCGCGCCTCCGCCGGTGGCCCAGGCGTCGCCTTTGGGCCAGGTGTCCGAGCCTGGCTCGCCTGGTTTGGGCACGGTGTAGCGCCGCCATCGGTGAGCTCCGGTGCGGGCATCGAACGCATCCAGATGGCCGCGCACGCCGTACTCCGCTCCGGAAGCGCCGACGACGACGAGATCCTTCACGACCAGCGGCGCCAGCGTGGCGCTCTCAGCGGCGCGCATGTCTCCGAAGATCTGCTCCCATACCTTCTTCCCGCTTCGAGCGTCGAGCGCCACGAGGTGCGCATTGAGCGTGGCGAGATACACCAACCCGTTCGCGACGGCGACACCGCGATTGATATTGCCGCAGCAGAGCGCCACGTCGACCGGAATGCTGTGCTGATACTGCCAGAGCAGCCTTCCGCTCGCTGCATCGAGCGCCCAGACGTACCCATCGAACCCCGATACGTACATGACGCCGTCCACCACGATGGGCGCTGCCTCGAAGCCATAGGTGGACAACGAGGCGATCAGGGTGATGACCGGGTGCTGAAAGGTCCAGGCGGGACGCAGTCGAGAAATGTTGCCTGTGTCGATCTGGTCGAGAGCGCTGAAGCGCTGGGCGTCGTACGCGCCGTAGTAGGTGAGCCAGTTGCGTGGCTCTGACCGCGCATTTGTCAGACGTTCCGCGGTGACGTCGGCCGCTACGGCGGGTGCCGTACCCGAGATGCGGGCGTCGCGAGCGGTCAGAGGCTCGCTTTTAGTGCGCACCGGATACTCCTGGTAGTTCGACGCGCAGGCCCCGAGAAGCGCAGCCAGCCAGACACGCATGATATGGTGACTGAAGCTCATGGTCTCGGCATTCGGGGCCGGTCCAGCCGAGCCTCTGCGGGCACATTGCCGCGAACGATGATGATGCCGATCATGCCGCGGCCGGCGTGATTGCCTACCGGGCAGCCGAACGAGTACATCCCTGGCTGATCCAGCCGGACAGTCGCTACCCCACGGGAGCGCGGGAGGATGTCGAGGAACTCTTTCCCCCCCTCGCTGGTGATCAAGGCCTGATGGAGCACCGGGTCCTCGTTCGAAAACTCGAGCTCGAGCACTCCGGCCTCGGGCATCACCACGACGGACGGGCGCCAGATGAACTGATCGCGCGGCACTCGCACCCGCGCCCGCATGAACCCGGCGCTGTCCCGCTCGGCATGGGTGAGCCCGCCGGTGCCGATCAGCCGGCCCAGCGTCGCTTCGTTGGGATGGTCGATGCTGGGAAGGAAGTTGACCAGGCCAACCAGATCGGGATGCAGCTGCCCGATGACGTTGGGCCGGGCGAGCTTCAGGTAATTACATCCGGCGAGAAGGAAAAGCAGGGCGAGCCAGCCGCGGCTTCGAGTACCCATGGCCACCAGATGAGAGCCAGGGAGGCTCCTGCGCTGTGATACTACTCACGGGGTGGGGAGGCGTGACAGACGGCGGGTCGGAGTGCCGGAGAGACGGAGAACTACTGACTTTAGAATCTTGCGTTTGCGGGGTGAGTCCTTAATAGTGGGCGCAACGGCCTCTGCGCGGACATTCGCAATATCCAGGTCGGTTGGAATCACCGCAGCAAGGGCCTCCGTTTTTGGAGGGGACTATGAGGTCTTTCCAGCTTCTTACCATGATGAGCCTCTGCGGGATACTCCTGCCCGCCTGCGGAGGTGGAGACCAGAGCAGGACGGCCGATAACGGCGGCGGGCGAAGGGCTGAAGAGGCAGACAGTCTGCTGCGTGGCGCGATGGCGGACAGCGCCGATTGGCCATCCTACGGACGGGATTACAGCAACCGGCGCTTCTCTCCCCTGACCCAGATCTCTCCTGCCAACGCCTCACAGCTCAAGCTCGCCTGGCGCTACAAGACCGGAATTCCCCACTCCTTCGAAGCGAGTCCGGTGGTGATCGATGGGACAATGTACGTCTCCACCCCGCTGAACCATGTCGTAGCGCTCGACGCGGCCACTGGAGCCAAGAAGTGGGAATACGCCCACGAGTTCTCGAGCACGGTGCACTGTTGTGGCCCGGTCAACCGGGGCGTCGCCGTCTACGATGGGCGGGTGTACATGGGAACGCTGGACGCAAAGCTCGTGGCGCTGGATGCCCGCACCGGCGAGAAGGAGTGGGAGCACCAGATAGCGGACAACACCAAGGGCTACGCCCTGAACGGACCGGTCATTGCGGTCGACGGCAAGGTGCTCGTGGGCACCAGTGGCGGTGAGTACGGCATCCGCGGCTTCATCGAGGCGCGGGACGCGGAGAACGGACGCCAGGTGTGGCGCTGGTACACGATACCGAGCCCGGAGGAAGGCGGCTGGTGGGGGAACTGGCGGGAGACCGACCCATTTGGCGTGAAGCTCAACCGAAACATCGCCCGGGAAAAGGCTGACAGCGCAAAGCACTCCGATGCCTGGCAGCGCGGCGGCGGCGGTGTCTGGCAGGCGCCCGCCATTGACCTGGAGCGGGGACTCGTCGTCTTCACTACCGGCAATCCGTCACCCGATCTCGACGGCAGCGTCCGTCCCGGCGACAACCTGTACACCAACTCCATCGTGGCGCTGGATTACCGGAGCGGGAAGCTGCGCTGGTTCTTTCAGCAGATCCCCCATGATGTGTGGGACCTCGACGCGGCAAGCCCGGTAG